>JBDUCC010000177.1:0-6285 GCA_040003675.1 bacterium
GACTCAGGCAGTCGACTTGGAAGTCTCTCAGGTTGGGAAGGCGGGCTTGCCCCCGCTCTTGCTCTGATTGGCACTCACCTCATTTGAGGCTTAGTAGAGTTCGCGGAGTCGCCGGTTGAAGAAGATCATCGCAGTGGCAAACAGGGAAATGATTATGCCGCCAACTGCCAACGTGCGCGGAGCTCCAAAGCGATTTGAGGCGGAGCCGGCAATGATGTTGCCGATAGGCATAGTGCCGATGAACGAAAGGATGAACATGCTCATGACCCGCCCGCGCATCTCGTCGGTCACCAGCTTTTGCAGCAGCGTGTTGGTCACTGCCACCGACGTGACGATGGCGAACCCGAGGCAGAAAAGAAATACGTAGCTGACGTGAAGATTAGTCGACAGTGCAAAAGCCGTAACGCCCGCGCCAAAGAAAAGACTGCCGCCCAGCACGAACCAACCCTTGCGACGAAAATCTCCCATTACGGTTAACAAGGCCGCGCCACAGAACGCGCCGGCGCCCGCCATGCCCATTAACCACGCCAGCCCCGTCGCACCAAGATGAAAAATGTCGCGCGCATAGATCGGAATCATCGAGAAGTAAGGCGCGCCAAAAAGACTGTTGACGGAAGAGATCATGAGTAACGACCAGACACGCGGCCGGTGCCGCACGTACCTGAAGCCTGCGAGCAGGTCTTTCCAAAGTGCGCGCCGATCGTTGACGGCATGCGCAGGCGCGCCAGCAGCATGCATACTGCTGTTGAATCGCACCATGCTCAGACTGATTACCACCGCTGCAAATGAAACGCCGTTGATGTAAAAGCAGCCGGCCAATCCAAACAAACTAAACCCAACCCCGGCCAGCGCTGGACCAACGACGCGCGAGAGTTGAAATTGCGATGAGTTAAGTGCGACTGCGTTGGCCAGATCTTCACGCCCAACCAGATCAAACGTCATCGCCAGATAAGAAGGACTCGCCAGCGCCATGCAACAGCCGGTAACGAACGAGAAGCCCAGCACCATCCACCTGTTTACCAGTCCCGTCCACACCAGTGTTGCTAAACCCAGCGCAGCCACTCCCGCAACAACCTGCGTATAGATCAGCAAGCGGCGTCGATCAACCAGATCCGCAAAGACGCCGCCAAGCAATGTTAGAAAGAATCCGGGAATCGTGGCCATGAAAGCATCGAGGCCCAACCAAAAGGCGGAGTTGGTTAACTGCAAAACGAGCCAGCCCTGAGCGACTGCCTGCATCCACGTGCCGCAGTTTGAAAGGAATGCTCCTATCCAAAACAGCCGGTAGTTGCGATGCGAGAGGGCGCGAAACATTCCTGTATTCGCGATGCGGGCCGCGGGCGCGCGTTCGAGGTTCGGATTCTCCATACTGGTTAGCTGAATGTCTTAACATGAGTGAAGCCAGGCTTCAACACGGGTGTCGTATGCTTTGTGCAAGTTGGCGTCGTTTTCGCTCCAGAGGAGCGAGATGTTTATAGCTACGCGCGCCCCCTAAAATTCTTCGCTCCGTCAGGAGCGCACCCCCGGAGCGAACCCCCGCGTCGATCGAGTGTCATGAGGTCAGTACCACCTCGCGGTAGCGGGTGGGTCCCGTTAGGATTGCGGATGATCACGAGCCACCAATCGACCATTCGGCAATTGCGCGACCCACCCGCTACCGCGAGGTGGTACTGACCTCATGTCACCATGTCTGCACTGGCGAGGCATTATGACTTTCAGGATCGTTGGTTGCACGCAATTGAGATTGGTTCGTCCTCATGATTTAATGCGCGACGAGTTGAACAATTGAGAGAATTCAGGAGTGCGCCATTGAAACTACTATTCGAACTGGGCCTTACCTGCTTAATTCTTTGCTGCGCAACTAACAAGATCATGGCCCAAACCAAAACTTCAGATCCGCAACCGATTAACGCGCCGGCACAGAAGCCGGTCGATCCTCCCGTCGTGGCCGCGACTCCTGCGCCAATGCCGGTATCACCGGCGGCAAATCCAGCCGATGTTGCATCGGTTGATTCGATCATTGCCGCAGTCTATGACGTCATCTCCGGACCGGCCGGCAAGAAACGCGATTGGGACCGCATGAAGTCTTTGTTTCTCCCGGGTGCGCGCTTGATTCCAACGGGTGCGCGACAAACCGGCGGCTACAGTGCGCGCGTCCTGACAATCGATGAATACATTCAGCGGGCGAGCGGCTTTTTTGAAACGGAAGGGTTCTACGAAAAAGAAGCTTCAAGAAAGACGGAAGAGTTTGGCCAGATAGTTCACGCCTTCAGCACCTACGAATCGCGGCATGCGCCCGGCGATGCGAAACCATTTCAACGCGGCATCAACAGCATTCAATTAGTGAATGACGGCAATCGCTGGTGGGTGGTAACAATCTTCTGGCAAGGCGAAGACGAGAAGCATCCGTTGCCGGAGAAGTATTTGAAGGGCCGTGACGAGTGACAGGTGACAAGTGACGAGTAAGAAAAAACGTAAGTAGTAACTTGTTACCTTACTTGTCACCTGTCACTTGTCACGCGCTCGCCCAGGCAATAACACAGTCCGTCCGGGGCAACGACGAAAAAGACCTTGAATGCCTTGTCGCCGTGCTCGTCAATTCTGAAACCTGCTTCTTCCTTTTCCAGTCCGTTTGACTTCAACTCCGCAAAAGCGAGTTCGGCACTATCGACTTCGAAGAAGCATCCTGCCTGAGCGGGATCTCCGCCGTTCTCAGCCAAACCAATTTGAATATCATCTCGCGCTAACACCGCAGATTTCTGGGGAGACTCACTTCGGGACAAAACTCGAAATCCCATTATCGTTTCATAGAAAGGGATGGCCGCATCAACGTTTGCGACCGGCAAGTTCATCTCATCTTCGGCGTAAGGATACGCGGATTTGAATACTGCTCTCGTCATAGTTCTCCAGTCACGATTGGAAATGGTATTTACTGTTTGCGAATTCAAGCAAGTGCAACCAGTTGTTGTTTGAAAAAAGGTCGACTGCAACCCGCGTTAGGTAACGAAGGCCGACGCTGCAATGAATAAGTTACGCACTCGATGCGGCACCGCGAGCGTAGCGACCGGATGCTTCGGTCAACCAAATGTAATCGAGGCGTTCGGTGGCATTCAACATTGGATGCCGACATCCGGTCGCTCTAATGGCGAATATCATTGACATCTAATAAATGTTACCAGAGTCTGATCTGCATCAACGATCGCACTTCGAGTTGAATCCACAGTTTACTGTTGGCTTTGTCATTGACGATTGACGATTTACGATTCACGAAACATGACGCACGCACGCATCGGCACCTCTGGTTTCGGCATCGGCAGAGCAAAGTATGTTGAATTGTTTTCCTGCGTCGAGGTGCAACAAACATTCTATCAACCGTCCGCTATTGCTACCCTGGAACGCTGGCGCGCGGCTGCTCCACTCGACTTTGAATTTGTCTTAAAAGCCTGGCAGTTAATAACTCACGACGCCAAGAGTCCTACCTATCGTCGCCTGAAGAAGAAGCTCAGCGAAGTTGAGAAGCAGGAAGCCGGATACTTCCGGCCGACCGCCATAGTTAAAGAGGCCTGGGAAGTAACGCTTGCCTGCGCCAATGCCTTGAAAGCTAAAACAATTCTGTTTCAGTGCCCGGCGAGTTTCAAACCAACCAAAGAAAGCATTTCGAATCTCAAGAATTTTTTTGCGGGCACCGAACGGGCGGACATTGACGGCGGCGCGTTGAACCTATGTTGGGAGCCGCGCGGCGATTGGGATCCGAAGGTAGTGCAGAACCTGTGTGAAGAGCTGCACCTATGGCATGTTGTGGATCCTTTTGTGAGTAAGAGCGTCACACCCGACAAACTCTATTATCGCCTACACGGCAAAAACGGCTGGCGCTATGAGTATGACGAAGCCGAACTGCGCGAACTAGCTCAGAAGATTGCGGGCTGGCAGTTTGAAGCGCGAGCGTCAGCGACGCGCTCTTCATCCGTTCACGATTCACCATTGCCGATTCACGAGCCTTACGTCTTCTTCAACAACGTCCGCATGATCCAGGACGCCTCACGATTTCAAGCAATTATTCAGGAGGTTTAACAGCCGCTCGTAATACTGCTCACTGCTGACCGCTCACACTGTTCATCGATTCACAATTTACGATTTTCGGTTAATAACGCCGCCGTTTTCCGGCTTCGCCGCCGGATGTGCGGCGGTGGCTTTGCCCTGCCGTTTTTGAAGGACGGGCTGACGGAAGGGCACAGCCGCTTCCGCACATCAGTCGGCACAGCCGTTACGTGACTGATGCTTTCCTATAACTTGTCACTTGTCACTCGTCGCCGCCATTTACGATTTAAGGCGTCTTCTCGCCTTTTTTCTTCGCCTCGGGCGCGCCCTGGCGCGCAGCAACATTCTCAATATCTGAATTGATTTCGCCGCCGATTAGAATCGCTGCACCAGAGAAGTAGAACCACAGCATGAGCACAATCACAGCGCCCATTGAACCGTACGTTTTACTGTATGAATCGAAGTAATGAAGGTAGAGGCGAAATCCAAACGAAACTAAGAGCCACAGAACCACCGCCACCACCGAGCCGGGCGTGACCCATTTCCAATCCTGATCATCAAGATCCGGCGCCCAGTAGTAAATTAAGGCGAAGGCGAGCAAAAGGAAGATGAGAACGATGGGCCACTGCACTACGTTCCACAAGACAACGAAAGCGGTGCCAAAACCGTAGCCTGCCGCAAGTCCTTCACCGATCTTTCCGCCGTACAGAACCAGCGCTAACGCGGAAATGATAAGCACGGCCAATACGATTGTGAGGCACACTGCAGTCAGGCGCTGCTTCCACCACGGCCGCGTCTCCTCTACGTGATAAGCGACATTAAGCGACTCGCTGATCGCGCCCATGCCGTTCGACGCAGCCCATAGTGCAGCAAGAATGCCGAAGGAGATCTTTCCAGCGCCGCTGTTGTTACTGACTTCAAACATTGTCGTACTCACCAATTGCGATGCGGACCCAGGCAACACCTTGCTGAGATAATTGAAGAGACTGTCACGCAGTTCCGTTCCGGATCCCATGAATAGTCCAATAACTGAAGTGAGAAACAGCAGGAGGGGAAACAAGGCCAGCAAAAAGAAGTATGCCAGCTCGGCGGCGTGGCCAAAGATTTTGTCTTTCCCGATGTCGGCCCATACCCGCTTCGCTAAGCTCTTCCAAGTCTGGCCGCCGAGATCCAATAAAGATGCCATGTGGAAATTTTTTCTTAGCGCAATCTCCCTCCACCTTTGGTGAGGGTTGGGGGGTTAGGCGCTGTAGACCCTCTCACCTAACCCCTCTCCCAGCGGGAGAGGGGAACAGAATTCATAGCACTAGCGCAAATCAACTTGGCTTGCCGTTGTTTTATCTCAGAGTAGTATCAAAGCATTCATTGCTTACACTTCCCTTGCTCGTCGGCAAAGATTCCTGCCGCATAATCGGACATTGAACGCGCTTCTGCACCTTCTTGGCAATATGGGTGCCAGAAGACTTGGCAATATGGGTGCCCGAAGAACGTGAATCGTGAACCGTGAACCGATGAAAGCAGTGACGAGTGACAGGTAACAAGTAACAAGTGAGGAAACAAATGACTACTCTCCGTTTATTCTTACCCGTCACCCGTCACTCGTCACCCGTCACTTGTTACTTGTTACTTGTTACTTGTCACTTCTCACCTGTCACCTATTTACTATTTACGATTCACGATTTACGATTTACGCGTCATGACCGACCCAAAGCAAACTGAACTTGCAAAGACCCAGGAAATGCGTGCCGTCCGCCCGGCGGCAGAGGATGACGAACACTTCCTTGCAGAGCAGGCACGGATCAAGGCGATGATTGCCGCGAACGCGCCGCTTCGCGAAATCCTCTCAGAGCTGTTGTTGACTATAGAGGAGCAGTCGCCGGAGATGATCGGCTCCATACTTCTGCTGAGTAATGACGGCAACCATGTGCGTCATGCGGTGGCGCCGAGCCTGCCTGAGAATTACGTTAAGGTAATTGATGGCGCTCCCATCGGGCCGAAGCATGGCTCGTGTGGGACAGCGATGTTTCGCGGTAAGCCAGTTGTCGTCACCGATATCGCTTCTGACCCGCTCTGGGAAGAATACCGCGGCTTCGCAGCAGCGATTGGTGTTGCCGCTTGCTGGTCCACCCCGATAATGTCGAGCAAAGGCAAAGTGCTTGGTTCTTTTGCAATGTATTACCGCGAGCCGCGCACGCCGACCGGCGAAGAAAGCCACCTCACCAGTGTCGCTACCAAGCTTGCGGGCGA
>JBDUCC010000025.1:0-21107 GCA_040003675.1 bacterium
TTCGCCAGTTGGCGCTCGAGGGTCAGATTCCCGGCGTCGTTAAGTCTAGTTGGTAGTACGAGAGAGGTCAGATGTCAGAAGTCAGATGTCAGCATCTGATACTTTAACTGACCTCTGATATCTGACCTCTGACATCTGATATCTGGAGTAGATATGACTGATCCTATCGCCGATATGTTGACGCGAATCCGCAATGCGATTGCGGCCAAGCACTCACGCGCGGATATTCCGGCTTCGAAGTTGAAACTAGAAATTGCCCGCATTCTCAAAGAAGAAGGGTATATCAATAACTTTGTCCTTAAGGGCGAAGGCTTGAAACGTACCATTCGCATTTTTCTTCGTTACGATGCACGAGGCACATCTTCGATTACGCACCTCGAACGAGTTTCGCGGCCGGGCCGGCGTGTTTATGTTGGCTCCAGCGAGATCCCCAAAGTCCTGAACGGCTACGGCGTGAATATCGTCTCTACATCAAAAGGCTTGATGAGTGGCAAGGCCGCGCGCAAGGAAAACATGGGCGGAGAGTTGTTGGCACAGATTTATTAACATTGCCAATTGCCGATTTCCGATTGGTCTTCGCGGCTGCTGAACAGTGCTAATCGAGATCGGAACGAAAACTAAATCGGCAATTGGAAATCGAAAATCGGAAATAACATTATGTCGCGCATTGGCAAAAAAGTAATCACGCTACCGAAAGGGGTCTCGGTCACCATTCATGACGAGGCGCTGGAAGTTAAGGGACCGAAAGGAAACCTGAAGACCCCGATCCCGGCAGGCATCAGTTTTAAGTTGGAAGGCGATCAGTTGCAGGCGGAACGGACGTCAGATGACCTGGCGCCATTGCATGGTTTGGCGCGTGCGCTTGCCAATAATGCAATCGTCGGCGTTACCGAAGGTTTTTCCAGGCAGATGGACGTGGTCGGAGTTGGCTACAAAGCTGACGTGCAGGGCAAACGAATTGTTTTCTCGCTTGGCTATTCACATCCGATTGCATTCCCGCTGCCTGAGGGAGTGGAAGCAAAGGCCGAGCGCCTGACGACAAAGGGAAGCATTCAGCAGTATCAGACGACCTTGACGCTGACCAGTATAGACAAACAGAAGCTGGGCCAGGTGGCGGCCGAAATGCACAAGTTGCGCAAGCCTGACGCGTACAAAGGCAAGGGCATTCGCTATTCGGATGTGCCAATCAAGTTGAAACCGGGTAAGACGGGTAAGTAGTCAACAGTAAACAGCGAACAGTAAACAGCCGGACATTGAAAAGCTGAATTCTGTTTTTACCATTTACGATTCACGATTCACGATTTACTAACGCAATGGCAAACACGAGTAGAGCAACAGTTCGCGAGGCGATTCACCGGCGCATTCGCCGCAAAGTCCGAGGCAGCGGCGAACGTCCGCGCCTGGCGGTTTATCGCAGCTTGAATCACATTTACGCGCAGGTAGTTGACGATCTAAATGGCCAGACGATCGTTTCGGCGTCAACCACGGAAAAAGATTTACGCGGCACCACCGGCGGCAATGTCGAAGCGGCGCGCCGGATTGGAACAGCAATCGCCGAACGCGCTTTGGAAAAAGGCATCAGCAGCGTGGTTTTTGATCGCGGTGGTTATCTGTATCACGGCCGTATCAAAGCGCTGACTGACGCCGCCCGCGCAGCGGGTCTCAACAAAGATGAAGCAACCGCGGCAGTCGAAGTTGAGCCGGAGCCGGAAGCGGTAGAGGAAAAGCCACGTAAGAAAAAAGAGAAGCAGAGTAAAGAGAAGCAATGAGACAACCCAAACAACGAATTCCTTCCCAGGGGCTTGATCTGAAGGATCAGGTTATTTCCATCAACCGCGTGACCAAAGTTGTGAAGGGCGGTAAGAATATGTCGTTCGCGGCGCTGGTCGTCGTTGGCGATGAAGGCGGGCATGTCGGGTTTGGCACAGGCAAAGCCCGCGAAGTTCCGCTGGCAATTAAGAAGGCGGTCGAAGCTGCCAAGAAGAGTTTGATCCGCGTGCCGTTGATCAAAAATACAGTGCCCCACCAGTTGATCGGGAAATTCGGCGCGGGCCGAGTTTTGGTTAAACCGGCTTCGGAAGGCACTGGCGTTATCGCCGGTGGCGCAGTGCGCGCAGTGATGCAGGCAGTTGGGGTTCATGACGTACGCACAAAGGTTTTAGGATCCACGAACCCGCACAACGTAGTGCGCGCTACTTTTGATGCGCTGCTGCGGATGAAGGATCCGATGGAACTGGCGCGGCTAAGAGGCAAGCAGATAGAGGAAATCTAAAGGCCGTAAATCGTGAATCGTAAATTGGAAAAGCGACAAGGCTCAGGATTCCAGAAAGAAGTTCAAGACTAAGTACTCCGGTTTTAAGGTTCACGATTCACGATTCACGACTCACGATTCACGAGGCGTTTATGGCAGAGAAGCGAACAAAGAAAAAAGAACAGGCGGCGGGCGGCAAGATTCGTATCCAGTATTACCGCAGCTTTATTGCGACGCCGAAAACGCATAAACAGATGGTTCGTAGCCTCGGTTTAACTAAACTGAATCAAATCGTGGAACGGCCTGATGATGCCTCTATGCGCGGGGCTGTTGCAAAGTTGCCGCATCTATTGAGAATCGTAGAATAAAGCAACGAACTTTGTACTTGGTGCTTTGTGCTTCGTTCAGCGAAGCGCGAAACTTGATACGGTATTCAAAGTACAAAGGTCAAAGAACAAAGTTCAAGTAAAACATCATGACATTAAGTCTTAACAACATTCATCCTAGTAAGGGTTCAGTTCACAAAAAGAAACGTGTCGGCAGAGGTCCCGGTTCGGGTCTGGGAAAAACGGCCGGACGCGGCGAGAAAGGTCAGAAGTCCCGATCCGGCTATTCGGCTAAAATCGGGTTTGAAGGCGGCCAGATGCCCCTTCATCGGCGCTTACCCAAACGTGGCTTCACGAACATTTTTAAAAAGCGCTGGTTGGAAGTGAGTTTGGCGGCCCTGGATCGTGGCTTCAAGGCGGACGAGGAAGTGACCCCGGAGCTTCTGCATAACCGTGGCATTATTAAGAAGGCAAAGCACGATGTAGTCGTGCTCGGAAACGGTGAATTGTCGAAACCACTTCGCATCTCAGCGCATCGCTTTACCAAAAGCGCGCGTGAAAAGATCGAGAAAGCCGGCGGCGCGGTTACTGTACTCGAGTAGAACGGACTTTAGTCTGTTTGTTCGTGCGCTACACAGACTAAAGTCTATGCCACTTAAGCACAGACTCAAGTCTGTGCCACCTAAGAATCACAGACTGCAGTCTGTGCCACGGGAAAAAGCATGGATAAGTTTTTCGCAGCAGTACGCAACATGTTCAATGTGCCGGATCTTCGCCGGCGCATTTTGTTTACGCTCGGCATCCTCGCGGTTTACCGGCTGGGTGCGCATATTGGCGCCCCGGGAATTAACAGGGACCGGCTGGATCAAGTTTGGCATGACGTGGCCGGTACGCTGCTGGGTGTGCTGGATTTGTTTTCCGGCGGCAACTTTCGCACGATTTCAGTCTTCGCCCTTGGCGTAACACCGTACATTACTGCATCCATCATTCTCCAGCTCATGACCGTCGTCTCGCCGCAATTGAAGAAGTTGCAGGAAGAGGGCGAGATGGGCCGGCAGAAGATTAATCAATGGACCAGATACCTTACCGTTGGCCTCGCCGGCATCCAAACTTCGTTTGTCGCGCATTGGCTGCAGGTTAACGGTGTGGGCGCGCCTACGTGGGGCTTTCTGCTGACGACGGTGCTTACTTTGACTACGGGCACCATCTTTGTGATGTGGCTTGGCGAACAGATCACGGACCGCGGTGTCGGCAACGGCATCTCGCTGCTGATTTTTGCGGGCATCGTGATTGGTCTGCCGCGCGGCGTGCAGCAAGTATTTGAGCGAGTGCGCAGCGGCGATACGCTGGAAACGCTCGGCGTGATTGGTTTGGTGGTGGCCCTGGTCGGCATTATCGCCTTCATCGTTTTCGTCGAGGCTGCAAGGCGCAAGGTCCCTGTAAGTTATGCGAAGCGTCACGTTGGTCGGCAGTTAGTGGGCGGCCAGCAAACAACGATGCCGCTGAAAATCAATATGGGCGGCGTTATTCCCGTGATCTTCGCGTCTTCAGTTCTGTCAATGCCGCAAAGTTTGTTTGCTGCATTTCCACCCGATCCCAACAAAGCGGCCTCGACCTGGTCCAAGGTTTGGAATTTCTTTCAGACCTTTCACGCCAGCGATCCTTATTACGAGTTCATCTTTCTTGCGCTGATCGTCTTCTTCACGTTCTTTTATGTGTCGATCGTTTTCAACGTAGAGGAAGTGGCCGACAACTTGCGCAAACACGGCGGTTTCATGCCGGGTATCAGGCCGGGCAAAGCTACCGCCGAGTACCTGAACAGTATTCTTACCCGTCTGACCGTGGTGGGCGCAGTTTATCTCGCGTTGGTAGCTTTTGTTCCGCAGTTCATGTTGAGCGGGTTCAAAGTAGCGCGTCTTCCATTTATCGGCGCCTCGCTCGATGCATTTGTCAGCAGCACTCCGGGTCTTTCCTGGATACCAACGGGCATGGGCTATCAGTTCTACTTTGGCGGCACCTCGTTGCTGATCCTGGTGGGCGTGGCGATGGACACCGTTGCTCAGATCGAAGCCCAACTCGTGATGCGAAATTATGAGGGCTTCCTTGGCGGCGGCGGACGATTGCGCGGACGACGAGCCTAAGAATTGTGACAAGTAAACAGTGACAAGTGACAAGCCAACCCGGACTTGTGACTTGTGACTTGTCACCTGTTACCTATGCCCAAGATCATCGTGCTGATGGGAGCGCCTGGTGCTGGAAAAGGCACACAGGCGCGATTGCTTCAGGAGCGCCTGAATCTTCCGCAAATCTCCACCGGCGATATGTTTCGCGCTTTGAAGGAAGCGCATACGCCACTCGCCGAGGAAGTGCGCGTCCTGATGGCCGCGGGGCAATTGGTGCCTGATGATGTAACGGTTCGCGTCGTTCGCGAACGGACGGCACAAGACGATTGCCGCAACGGCTACATTCTCGACGGTTTTCCGCGGACGCCGGCGCAGGCCGCTATGTTGGAAACGTTGGCTGTCGAGCAGGGCAATAAGATTCAGGCAATTGAGATCAGAATGCCGCGCGAATTGCTGGCAAAGCGCATGACCGGCCGGCGCAACTGTCCTGTGTGCGGTGAAATCTACAACGTTTATTTCCGACCGCCACGATTTGATAATGTTTGTGACCTGCACCCGCAGGCCCAACTGGTCCATCGGGCCGACGACACGCCCGGCACAGTCGAGGCGCGGCTGGCTACTTACGAGCTGCAAACCCGGCCGCTGCTGGACTATTATCAAGCCGCGAATGTCTTGTTCGTCGTTGATGGAACCCGAGAACCGGAAGAGATTTACAAGGAGATTGAGCAGGTAGTGAAGAGTGGAAACTAAGCAGGTAAAGCGCTAAGGGCCGCTGTTTTTTTTCACTTCTTACTTTTCACCTTTCACCGTTTTATGATCATCGGAAAGTCAAAACGCGAGCTCGAAAAGATGCGCGCGGCCGGCCAGCTGGCAGGACTCGTCCTGCAAGAGCTTCGCAAACAGGTCGGCGTCGGCGCCACTACGCTGGAAATCGATCGCGCGGCGGAAAAGATGATTACCGATGCAGGGGCCCTGCCAACGTTCAAGGGTTATCACGGCTTTCCTTATTCGATCTGTGCTTCGGTCAACGAACAGGTGGTTCATGGCTTTCCTTCAAACTACGAACTTAAAGATGGCGACATTTTCTCCATCGATTGTGGCGCGACGCTGGATGGTTTTGTTGGCGACACTGCCACAACCGTCCCGGTGGGAACGGTAAGTGTAGAGTGGTTGCAACTCGTTCGTGTTACCGAAGAATGTCTTGAGCGGGCAATCCAGGAATGCCGGCCAGGTAGACACCTCGGCGATATCGGTGCGGCCGTGCAGCAACACGCTGAAGGCCACGGTTATTCGGTGGTGCGCGATTATGTAGGCCATGGAATTGGCCGGCGCATGCATGAAGATCCGCAGATCCCGAATTATGGAAAGCCGGGGCAGGGCCCCAAGATCAAGGCTGGGTATGTGTTTGCGGTCGAACCAATGATCAACCTGGGAACGCATCACACCAAGGTTTTGGCCGATGGCTGGACGGTGGTGACGCTGGATGGGAAGCCCAGTGCCCACGTCGAGCATACGATAGCGATCACGGAAGAAGGGCCGGAAGTGTTTACAAAAGTTGCTTCGAAAAAGCCTTCCGAGGCGGTATTTGCAGGCTCCAATTAGGGCGTAACTTCAACGGCTAGCGCGGCTTGGCAAAGCCCAGCCCACATGCTACTATTTGCAGTTTGTCGGTACAGTCAAATTCATTCTGAGAGGATATGGCGAAGGAAGAGGCTATTGAGGTTATGGCGAAGGTCCTTGAGACCTTGCCAAACGCAATGTTTCGAGTGGAGTTGGAAGAGAGCCAACATCAGGTGCTTGCGCACATTTCAGGAAAAATGCGCAAGCATTTTATTCGCATCCTCCCTGGAGATCGGGTTCTCGTAGAGCTCTCGCCGTACGACCTAAATCGCGGCCGAATTACGTACCGTTACAAGTAAGAGAAGTTTTTGGGGGTGTCAGCAATGAAGGTTCGCGCTTCAGTCAAAAAAATGTGCGACAAGTGCAAGGTCATACACCGCAAGGGCGTGGTGCGGGTGATTTGCGTCAACCCTAAACATAAACAGCGTCAGGGATAAATCATTACCGATTTTCGATTGCCGATTGGCGATTGGAAATCAGAAATAATCTGGAGAGAAGTTAGAAAAAATGGCACGTGTAGCAGGCGTCGATCTTCCCCCCAACAAACGAGCCGAGGTAGGTCTGACTTACATCTATGGTATCGGTCGTTCGCGAGCGAGCTCCATTTTGAATGAAGCCGCGGTGAGCCTTGATACGCGCGTCAAGGACCTTAACGAGGACGAGCTAAGTCGCATCCGCGCCATCCTGGAAGCCCAGGGCGAGATCGAAGGCGATTTGCGCAAGCGCGTCCAGATGGACATTAAGCGTTTGATGGACATTGGCTGCTATCGCGGTTTGAGACATCGCCGAGCGTTGCCAGTTCGTGGACAGCGAACGCATACAAATGCGCGTACGCGCAAAGGTCCGCGTCGCGCGACCATAGCCAAGAAGAAAGCGCCTGGCAAGAAATAACAAATTGGTCAGTAGTCAGTGGTCAGTTGCAGGCCACGATTACTACTGACCACTGACCACTGACTACTACCACTGACAACGTTATGGCAAAAGCTACTACTGGAAAGAAAAAAGTTTTTCGTAAGAAAGAGAAGAAGAATGTGCCGGCCGGTATCGCGCACGTCGCAGCCTCTTTCAACAACACGATGATTTCGATTACCGACCTGGAAGGTAACCTGATTGCCCAGTCGTCCGCGGGCGCGCGTGGATTTCGCGGCTCGCGCAAGGGAACTCCCTTCGCCGCGCAGCAAGCTGCCTACGAAGCCGCGAAAAAAGCGCACGAGGCCGGCATGCAACAGTGTGAGGTTCGCGTGAAAGGTCCCGGTGGCGGCCGTGAATCGGCGATTCGGGCAATCGCGAACGCTGGTATCCGGGTAGTCACGATTCGCGATACGACCCCAATTCCGCACAACGGATGTCGTCCGCCTAAGCGTCGCAGAGTTTGATGGCAGTGACAAGTGACAAGTAACAAGTGACAGGTGACAAGCGAATTGCTCACTTGTTACTTGTCACCTGTAACTTGTTACTGAGTTTGAAACCTAAAGGATGAAGGGCCATTGGCCTGTAAACTTTTCCGTCTTGAAGTAACAGACTGGAGGCAGAAACAACTTGGCTAGGTATAGAGACGCGGTGTGCCGCTTGTGCCGCCGTGAAGGTGCAAAGCTTTTCCTTAAAGGTGACAGGTGTTACAAGCCGTCTTGTCCGATCGAAAAACGTGGTACGCAGCCGCCCGGACAACACGGTAATTCCATGCGTCGCGGCAAGGCGCTGGTCGGTTATGGCCAGCAGTTGCGCGAAAAGCAGAAGGTCAAACGCATCTACTTCATCCTCGAAGGACAGTTCCGTAACTATTTCGAACGTGCAGCCCGCATGAAGGGAATCACAGGCGAGAACCTGTTGTTCCTGCTCGAGCGACGTTTGGACAATGCCGTTTACCGCGCTGGGTTTTCCACCTCTCGGCGGCAGGCGCGCCAGCTTGTGAACCATGGCCACGTGATGGTCAATGGTCGCAAGGTCGACATTCCCTCGTATCAGGTTAGAGCCGGCGAACTAATCAGCATAAAAGAAGGCAGCCAAAAGAATCCGCACATTGAAAGTGCGTGGCAAACTGCTTCCGGGCGCGGGCGGCCTTCCTGGATTTCTCAGGATGGTGGCGAGATGTCGGCGCGTATCAGTGGGCTGCCGGCACGCGAAGATATTGATCGATCAATCAACGAGCAACTGATCGTTGAGCTGTATAGCAAGTAATAAGACCCGCAGGCCGGCGGTGAACGTCGCCTGCGGATAACCGCATTTCTAAAATCGAGAATCAAAGTTATGGCTATGGACCAAAATAATCTGTGGACCGGATTTCAAATGCCGCGTCGTCTGGCGGCAGACTCTGAGACGCTTACCGAGCGCTATGGGCGCTTTTCCGCGCAGCCTTTTGAGCGCGGCTTTGGCACAACGGTGGGTAATTCACTCCGGCGCGCGTTGCTGTCTTCTATTGAAGGCGCGGCCGTCACGGCGGTAAAAATCGAAGGAGTTGAGCACGAGTTCTCCTCGATCAAAGGCGTCGTCGAAGATGCGACTGACGTGATTCTGAACCTGAAGCAAGTGCCTTTTAAATTGCATGGCAACGAATCCAAGACGTTGAGAATTTCTAAGGAATCGGCCGGCGAAGTAACTGCTGCCGATATCGAAGCCGATGCCGACGTGGAAATATTGGACGACTCGGTGCATATCGCAACCGTCAGCGAAGGCGGCTCGTTGAAAGTTGAGATGCGCTTGAAACGAGGTCGCGGTTACGTTTCCGCCGATCGCAACTTTGACGAAGACCTGTCGCTTGGTTATATCCCTATCGACTCCGTGCACACGCCTGTCAAGAAAGTTAATTACACGGTCGAGGCCGCGCGTCTCGGACAAAACACGGAGTTTGACAAACTTACTATCGAAGTCTGGACGGATGGTTCGGTTAAGCCGGAAGATTCGATTGGCCTGGCTGCGAAGTTGATCAAGGACCACATGTCAATCTTCATCAACTTCGAAGAAGACACGGATGACTTTGCTTATTCGAAGATCGAGCGGCCACCGTTGCCGCGGAACGATCAGCTCGATCGTTCAGTTGACGAGCTTGAGCTGTCGGTGCGTTCCTACAACTGCTTGAAGAATGCCGATATCCGGACGATTCGGGACCTGGTGCAGCGCAGCGAACGCGAGATGCTGGCTACTAAGAACTTCGGCAAGAAGTCGCTCAATGAGATTAAGGAAATTCTTAATGGTATGGGGTTGGACTTTGGAATGGAATTCGACGAGCAGGGCAATCCCATTCCGGGCACTGGCGGCCGCGACGGTGCGGATCTGAGCGACTTCCCAGACGAAGACCTCTGAGTTTTGTACGCCGGGCGCGGCGTTAGTAGAGCATAAGGTTAAGAACAAAGATTAGAAGATGGTTAAGTCATGCGGCACCTAAAAGCACATCGCAAACTTGGTCGGACCAGCGAGCATCGCATGTCGCTGCTCCGCAACCTGACGGTTTCACTGATTAATTCCCACGAAGAGCGCATCGTTACGACGTTGCCGAAAGCAAAAGAGTTGCGGCCGTTCGTTGAGCGTGTCATCACGCTATCGCGCAAGGCGAGCAATCTCGAAGGCGACGACACTGGTGCTCAGGCTCTTCACTTGCGGCGCCAGGCGGCTGGATTCTTTCATGCCGGCAACATGCAGGCGTCGGCGCTTAGCGGAAAGCGCGGACAGGTGAGACCGGCGCGAACTGCAGGTATGGCGGCGTTGAAGCGTTTGTTTGATGAGCTGGGAGAGCGTTACAAAGATCGGCCCGGCGGCTACACGCGCATCATGAAATTGGGCCAGCGGGTTGGCGATAATGCTGAGTTGGCGATCATCGAATTGGTCGACAACCCACACGAGCGTGAAGCTCTTGCTTCGGCGAAAAAACGGAAGGCGACCACTACCAAAAAGAAGAAGCCGGGCAAGGGAAAAGCGCAAACGGAAACCGCCAGCGACCTTGAGACGGGCAGTTCGCCGGACGAAGAGAGTTGAAGTTAGGTGATCGGGTAGCTTATCTATAGACATCGGCCTGGCCAGGAGCGCCCCAATCGATCATCGGCATTGCATGCAAGCCCGAGACTTTTGGGGCTTAACACTTTGACGAGTGGAAGGAGCCAGCACCAATAAACTCGAAACAGATGAGCGAACCAGAAGCAAAATTATCCGAAAACGCGAAGCCGAGTGAAGCGGAGGGTGTAGTTGAACCAACCGCCGGAAAAGGCCGCCGTCGCAGGCGCGCCTCGGCGAGTGAACTCTCTGTGAACATGGATGAGCTGCGCGAATTGATTCAGTTAATACGGGAGAACGACTTCACCGAATTCGAATTGGAACGGGAAGGCTATCGAGTGCGTTTTCGCCGAGGCGGTGATGTGACCCCGGAACCTAGCGCCTCCGATACCACTGGTGCGACGCGAACCACTCTAAGCACCACGACCGGTGCGGAAGCCAAAGGATCGACACCTGCCCCCACCCATCCCGGCGCAAAAGCGCAAACCGCTGCTTTCGAGGACCAGGACCTGTACATCATTCCTTCGCCGATTGTAGGAACTTTTTATCGCACGCCTTCTCCTAATGCAGACTCGTTCGTGAAAATCGGCAGCCGGGTCGAGCCGGACACTGTAGTTTGCATCATTGAAGCGATGAAGTTGATGAACGAGATTCAGGCGGAAGCGACCGGCGAGGTTGCTAAGATCTATGTGGAGAACGGGCAACCGGTCGAATACGGTCAGCCGTTGTTTGGAATCAAAAAGTAAGTCCAAGGTCCAAAGTCCAAGGTCCAATGTCCTTCAGGGCAAAGTGACTTTGGACTTTGGACTTTGGACATTGGACAAAACGTGAACCCAGAGATTCGCAAGTTTAAGAAGATATTAATCGCCAATCGCGGCGAAATCGCTTGTCGCATCATCTGGACCTGCAAAGAGATGGGCATACGCACGGTCGCCGTGCACAGCGACGTCGATCGCGACTCTCTTCATGTGCGCTTTGCCGATGAGGCCGCGTGCATTGGCCCAGCGCCGTCTGCCCAGAGTTATTTAAATATTCCGGCCATCATCAGCGCTGCCGAGATTTTCAATGTAGATGCCATACACCCCGGCTACGGCTTTCTTGCCGAGTCGTCTTACTTCGCTGAAATCTGTGCTGCTTGCAACATCAAATTTATTGGACCACCAGCTCCTATCATTGCGTTGATGGGCGACAAGGTGGAGGCCCGCCGTGCCATGGCCGCAGCCGGGCTGCCTATCCTTCCCGGCAGTCCTGAACCGATAACCTCCGAAGCCGAAGGTTTAAAGTTAGCCCGTGACATTGGATTTCCGGTAATCGTTAAAGCCTCAGCTGGTGGCGGCGGCCGAGGAATGCGCATCGTCCATACGGAAGACGGACTTGGCAAAGCGCTGGAGGCGGCATCAACCGAGGCAGCGGCGGCGTTCAAAGACGGCACTGTTTACATCGAACGCTACGTTCAAGATCCCCGCCACATCGAGATTCAGATTTTGGCTGACGAGTATGGCGACTGTATTCACCTCGGCGAACGCGAGTGCTCGATTCAACGCCGTCATCAGAAACTGTTGGAAGAGGCGCCGTCGCCGGTGCTCTCACCGCAGTTGCGTAATGAGATGGGAAACGCGGCGGTGGCTGCCTGCAAGCAACTCGGCTATGCGAGCGCCGGCACTGTGGAATTCCTGCTCGACCGCGACAACAAGTTCTATTTCATGGAGATGAACACGCGCATTCAGGTGGAGCATCCGGTCACGGAGATGGTCACGCTTGCTGACATCGTGCGCAATCAGATCCGGATTGCGGAGGGTGAGCGCCTCGGATATTCGCAGGACGATCTTATGATTGTGGGGCACGCGATCGAATGCCGCATCAACGCTGAAAACCCGGAGACTTTCGCACCTTCACCCGGTGTTATTACTGCTTTCAATCTTCCGGGTGGGCCCGGCGTGCGCGTTGACACCTATGTTTACTCGGGTTATCGCGTGCCGCCGTTTTACGATTCGATGATTGCCAAAGTAATCACCCATGCGCGCACTCGAGACTTGGCAATCGCGCGCATGAAGCGGGCGCTGGAAGCGATGGTCATTGAAGGGATCAAAACAACCATTCCGTTGCATTTGAAAATCATGGACGATCCCAAGTTCAGGGCTGGGGAAATCTCGACGAGTTTCATGGAGTATTTTCTGGCGCAAAACGCCAGCAAAGCAGCCAAAACCTAAGGTGGGGCGGGGGATTGAGAAGCGAACGCGGGAGCGTTTGCCGTTTAACCTCCAGATGCCTATAATAATCGACTTTTCTATGGCGAATTTTCTCGTCTGAGAGGCTAGATAAATGTCATACGCGGTTATCAAAACAGGTGGCAAACAGTTTGTGGTGACAAAGGGTCGTACTGTGCGCGTGCCTTCGATCGACGCTGAAGTCGGCAAATCAGTTGAGCTGGATGCAATGTTGTCTGCCGGCGACGGTGATAAGAATAATCCGGTGGTTGGTGCCGCCAAAGTTTCCGCGACCGTGAGGGATCATGGACGCGATACGAAGATTCTCGTTTTCAAAAAGAAACGTCGCAAACAGTACAAACGCAAACAGGGACATCGTCAGGGTTACACCACGATTACGATTGATTCGATTGGCTGAATAAAAGTGATGAGTACTGAGTACTGAGTTCCGAGTAAAAGCGGTTAATTGTTAACTCAGCACTCAGTACTCAGCACTCAGAACTTCGGAGTTGACTTATGGCACACAAAAAGGGAGTTGGATCATCTCGGAACGGCCGCGACTCTAATTCGCAACGGCTGGGTCTGAAGAAGTTTGGCGGCGAAGCGGTCCTTGGCGGCAACATTCTCGCGCGGCAGCGGGGAACCAAGTGGAAGCCCGGCAAGAATGTCGGACGCGGCAAAGACGACACTTTGTTCGCGCTGGTTGACGGCGTGGTCAAGTTTGAGGACAAGGGGCGCACGGGCAAGTTTATCAGCGTCTATCCGTTGGAACAGGCTTCTTCTGCCTAGTACATGAAAATGAATCAAGGTATCGCGCGACGCCTGAGCCAAGTCGAAATAAACTTAGCTTGGCGTCGCTTTCGCTTTAGATGTTTATTGATCGCGCGAAGATTCGAGTAAAAGGCGGCGGAGGTGGCAATGGTGTCACTGCTTTTCGACGAGAGAAATTTGTGCCGCGTGGCGGCCCTTCAGGCGGCGATGGCGGACGCGGCGGCGATGTTTGGATAGTCGCTGATGCTTCTCTGAACACGCTGCTTCATCTTCGCTATAACCCCGAACACCTTGCTCCGCGCGGCAGACATGGCGAAGGTTCAAATTGTTCGGGCCGCGAGGGAGAAGATCTAACGGTTCGAGTGCCGGTGGGCACGCAGATCTTTGACAGTGAAACAGGCGAGCTCTTGCAGGATTTGGCTACAGACCAGTCGCGTTGGCTGGCGGCGCGCGGTGGTCGCGGCGGCTTTGGTAATTCACACTTCGCGACTTCCACGAATCGTGCCCCTCGTTATCATCAAAGTGGCAGCGAAGGTGAAGAGCACGTTTTGCAGTTGGAGCTCAAACTGTTGGCGGATGTTGGTCTGGTCGGATTTCCCAACGCGGGAAAGTCAACGCTGATTTCCACCATTTCTGCGGCGCGACCAAAGATTGCCGATTATCCGTTCACCACTCTCGAGCCGAATTTGGGCGTGGTTGATTTGGGCGACTATCGCACGTTCGTGGTTGCCGACATTCCGGGGTTGATTGAAGGTGCGCACAGTGGCGCCGGACTTGGCGATCGTTTTCTTCGTCACGTTGAACGCACCAAGTTGCTGCTTCACCTGGTAGATGTATCGTCGGCTTCCGGGCGCGAAACGGTCAGCGATTATCTGACTGTTAACCACGAGCTGCGTGCCTACAATCCGGCGCTGGCCGAGCGACCCCAGATTGTAGTAGCCACAAAAATGGATGCGCTTGACGATCCGGAAAGACTCGACTCGTTAAAGAAACAAGCCGAAGCGGACGGTCGCACATTTCTTGCGATTTCAGCCGTTGCGAACAAAGGGATACGTGAACTGATCTTTACGGTAGCTGCGAAGCTCGACGAAATAAACGAGGCGCAGAAGAAAGTCCACACGATTGAATTGAGTTTGTAGGACAGGCATTCCTGCCTGTCCTGTTAAGAAAGGGACAGACAGGAATGTCTGTCCTACTAAAATGGACCAGCGAAAGCGTATTGCGATTTACGGTGGCACGTTTGATCCGGTCCATTTGGGTCACCTGGAAATTGGCACGAGGGTTTCCTCGCTCTTTGCAATAGATGAGTTTTTATTCATGCCGGCCCGGCTTGCGCCGCATAAGGTGGGCCAGGAATCAGCATCGGCTCTCGATCGATATGCAATGCTGGCGCTGGCGACGCAGGCCGAGCCGCATTTGTCTGTTTCGCGGTTTGAGCTCGACGGGCCAGGACGGCAATACACCGTGGACACGCTGGTTCACTTTCGCTCAAGCTGCGGCGACGCTGTGGATTTGTTCTTTGTGATGGGCGCTGACTCCTGGGCGGAGATAACTACGTGGCGGGAATGGCAGCGGCTTGGCACCCTGGCGAACCTTATTGTTGTCACTCGGCCAGGACACGAAATCGCGGTGGCAGGTCAGGCGGGTGCGGCAACTCAGGTCACGGATTTGCGCGGCGAAGAGAATCCGGCAGTTGCAGGCATGGTTGAGGCGGGCCGTCCAAAAGTGTTCGTTACTGACGCCGTCACGTTCGACGTTTCTTCGACCTCGGTAAGAAGGGCAGTCCGCGAAGAAGCCGGAGAGAAACTAGAGCGACTGGTGCCCCCTTCGGTCGCTGATTACATAAGAAAGTACGGGCTATATAGAAATACGAATGAAGCATAATTCAACTGCCAAGGAACAATCGCTGCATCCGGCACCAATTGGACGCGCTGAGGTTGCGAGCATAGATACGGAGCAAACCAGTTCAGAGCTCGATGAACGAATCACGATGGCGCTGCACGCGGCGGGCGAAAAGAAGGCAATTGACATCGTTGTGCTCGACTTGCGCGAGATTGCAAGTTTCACCGATTACTTTGTCATAACCAGCGGCGCGAATGAACGGCAAGTGCAGGCTGTTTCTGATGAGGTCTTTGAAACGCTGAAGAAGGCTGGTACGCCGGCTGCGCGAGTTGAGGGTTACAAATCCGCGGAGTGGATTCTGCTCGACTTTGGCGACTTCATATTCCACGTGTTTGATGAGAAGGCACGGAAGTTTTACGACCTGGAGAGATTGTGGCGCGAATCGAAACGCGTCGAGTTGCCTGGAGAATTAGCGAGCCAGGCAAGTAGTTCTTTGAGAAACGAATTGTGATCGAGATTGTCGCCCGCTCCGAACCGATGCGCGAGGCGATTCGTCTCGCCGATCGAGTTGCAGCTACGGACGCAAATGTGCTGATCACTGGCGAGTCGGGCGCAGGCAAAGATGCCTTGGCGCTTTACATTCACTCGAAGTCAGGGCGCGCGCAGCAATCGTTTGTGAAGATCGATTGCGCCACGTTGCCGAGCGGGTTGCTCGAATCAGAATTGTTTGGTTACGAACGCGGCGCCTTCACCGGAGCAAACGACGCCAAGCCCGGACGACTAGAGGCAGCGCACCTCGGGACTCTGGTGCTTGATGAGATTGCTTATCTTTCAATCGATTCACAGGCGAAGTTACTGCGCGTAATCGAAACCAAAGAATTCGAGCGTCTCGGTGGCAGAAAGAAAGTAACGGTGGATGCACGGCTGCTTGCGCTGACCAACGTTGACCTGGGCGATGCGGTCAACCGGCAAAGCTTTCGCGAAGACTTGTACTACCGGCTCAACGTTATGCAAATTGCGGTGCCCGCATTGCGTGAGCGTTCGAAAGACTTGCCGGAACTGGCGCGCGCCTTTGTTGTTACTTATGGGGCCAAGCATGGACGCGAAGCGAACGACATTTCCCAGGAGGCGCTGGCACTGTTGGCTGAATATGAGTTTCCTGGCAACGTTCGAGAGCTTGCGAACACGATTGAACGGGCGGTGATTATTTCCAGCGGCAAGCAACTTGGTGTCGCAGATCTGCCCGAACCAATTCGCGCGGCAGTTCTGGTTGAACGAAGGCGAATGCAGCCACAAACGTTGGCCGAAGTTGAGGCGGACTATGTGCAGCAGATACTGGCAGCGGCGAAGGGAAACAAAACCGAAGCCGCACGGATTTTAGGTATTAGCCGAAAGAACTTGTACGAAAAGCTGGCCCGGATGAATAGAAAGGATGAGGGATGAAGTATGAAGGATGACGAAGGGATTGTTCGAGGCGTTTTCAGCCTTTATCCTTCGGACTTCATCCCTAATTATGCGCCTACGTGTAGTTTGGACTGGCAAAACGCGAGAAGCTCATTTGCGAGCGTTGATTGAAGATTATTTGCAGCGGCTGTCGCACTTCGCGAAATGCGAGGTTTCAGAGTTTCGCGAAACGGCCGGCGCCCAGAGAAAGTTGGGCATCGATAAGGATTCGCAGCGCATCTCAGACGGGCTGCGCGAAGGCTCGGTAAACGTGTTGCTCGATCCCGAAGGCGACGAATGGACGTCAGCACAACTGGCTAAGCAGATCGAGCAGTGGCAGAACAACGGTACGAAGGAATTGACATTTATCGTCGGTGGGCCGAATGGGGTTTCAGCTGCGCTTGGCGCGCGAGCAAACAAGCGCTGGAGCCTTTCGCGATTGACGTTGACGCATGAAATGGCGCGCGTGGTGCTGCTGGAACAGTTGTATCGGGCGTTTACGATTATTCACGGAATGCCATATCAGAAGTAGTTAGGTTCGGTCCCAGGGGGCGTAGTAATTATCAAGGTGGAGGAAACTAATAAATAATGGATAAGAGACGCGTAAGGGTTTTTCGCGATAGGTTGACGGAGCGCCGGCAAAGTCTGGTGGGCCAGGTGCAGCAGGCCGAGTTGTACAGCCGCGAGCGGGACGCCGAGGCGACCCAGGATCCGGCGGACATGGCGGCCAACGCCTACACCAAAGAATTGCTGGTTTCCATGTCTGACAACGATCGCCAGTTGTTGAACCTGATAGATGAAGCACTGGAGCGCATGGACGACAGCGGCTATGGCAAATGTGTGCGTTGCGGGCAACCGCTGCCGGAAAGGCGACTGGAGGCAGTGCCCTGGGCGCGCCACTGCGTTAAGTGTCAGGAACTGCAGGAGGGCGGCTTATTGATCGAAGACGAAGAATAGTAGCCCGCATTCGTTAGTGACATAATGACGGCCTCGCTGGATTTTGCTCCAGTGAGGCCGTTTCGTTTTTCCATAAGAAACAAATGCTCGCCGCACGCGCTGCCAATTTGCTGTACGACTCCTGCCTTGCGTTGCTGTATCCGCAGGCGTGCGCCACTTGTGGAGATAGTGTTGAATCGCGAACGCTCGGCCTCAGTTGCGAAAGATGTTGGCGGCAGACGCAAGTTTTTTCCGGAAGCGAAACCTTCTGTTGGAAGTGTGGCGCGCTCTCTTCAGGTGTCGTTACTGCGGAACAAAAGGAACAAGTGCGCTGCCGGCGTTGCGACGCGGATGCATTCACTGTTGCGCGCGCCTGCGGAACTTATGAAGGAGCGTTGCGCACTTCCGTACTCCTGCTTAAACGCGAGCCACATGTTTGTCGCAGGTTGGTTGATCTGCTCGCAAATGTCCAAAGCCAGCATCCCCTGAATCAGGCAACCAGAATTGTTCCCGTTCCGCTTCACAAAGAGCGTCAGAAGGCCCGCGGCTTTAATCAGGCTGCAGTAATTGCGCATGCGCTGTCGCTGGCAATTGCACTTCCGGTTGATGAGATCAGTTTGTTGCGAACGGAGCATACCAGTCGTCATCGTGCAGGTATGGACGCGCGCGATCGCCGCGAGAGTGTGGCGAACGCTTTTTCCGTTCCCTACCCGGCTCTTATTGCCGGCGAACGTGTTTTGCTAATCGATGATGTGTTCACCACCGGCGCAACGGTTTCAGCTTGTGCGAAGGCTTTATTGGATGCCGGCGCGGCAGAGGTATGTGTGCTCACCATCGCGAGACCCTTGTCGAATTAATAGAAGCTACGATACTGGAGTGTGAAACCTGCGATTAAGCAGACCAAGCTAGCGAAAGGCGAGCGCGTTTCCTTATGATGCTTATATGAAAACTCTTTATCCAGAAATTGAACCATTCGCTACGGGACGACTAGAAGTTTCTCCAGTCCACGAGCTTTATTACGAGCAGTGCGGGAATCCAAACGGCAAGCCCGTAGTGTTTTTACACGGTGGTCCCGGGGGCGGACTCGTTCCCGACTATCGCCGCTATTTCGATCCGCAGCTTTATCGCGTGGTGCTTTTTGATCAGCGTGGTTCGGGTGACAGCACTCCGCATGCAAGTCTCGAAGACAATACGACCTGGCATCTGGTCAGCGACATGGAAAGTCTGCGCGAGCATTTGGGAATCGAGCGCTGGCAAGTTTTTGGTGGATCGTGGGGCAGCACGCTGGCGCTGGCCTATGCGCAGAAACATCCTGAACAGGTAACGGAACTGGTGCTGCGTGGCATATTTCTTTGCCGGAAAAAAGAGATCGATTGGTTTTATCAGGAAGGCGCGAGTTGGATTTTTTCGGATGTTTGGGAACAATACTTGAACGTGATTCCTGAAGCTGAACGTGGCGACATGGTTGCCGCCTACTACCGCCGGTTGGTCGGCAGTGATAAGCAGGAAAGGTTGGCGGCAGCAAGCGCGTGGAGTATTTGGGAAGGCAGCACCTCGAAACTTTTTATGGATCAGAACGCAGCCCAGAAGTATGGCGACCCGCGCTTCGCGCTCGCCTTCGCGCGCATCGAGTGTCATTACTTCACGAACAACGCCTTCTTCGAAACTGACGATTACCTGATCGAACACGTCGATGCGATTCGCCACATCCCGGCCGTGATTGTCCAGGGACGCTATGACATTGTCTGCCCAATCCGCAGTGCCTGGGATCTGCATCGGGCCTGGCCGGAAGCGGAATTGAAAATTATTGCGGATGCGGGCCACTCAATAACCGAGCCCGGTATTGTGGATGCGCTGGTCTCGGCCACAGATCAATTTGCCAAAGGGCAGTAAAACCTGCCAAAAGCCTTAATTAGCCACCATCCTTCTGACGGGTCTCACTTGTCACTAACTTGAGCGTCGCGTAATATCGGCCTTGTATGACCGGCCGAGTCCTAGTCCTGAATGCCTCGTTTGAACCCATCAACGTCTGCAACGAAAGGCGCGCAGTGGTGATGATCTTCAAGGGCGTGGCGCGCGTGGAAGAACACAATGGTCATATGCTCCATTCAGCCAAACTGACAATTCACGCGCCGTCAGTTATCCGGTTAACGGAGTACATTCACATTCCTTTTGAGCGGCGCTCGCTTTCGCGGAAGAACATTCTGCTGCGCGATCATTCGACTTGCCAGTATTGCGGCCGCCAGCATACGCCCGCGGAATTGACATTGGACCATGTGCTGCCGCGTTCGCGCGGAGGCGAATCGTCCTGGGACAATCTGGTTGCTTGTTGCAAGAAGTGCAATCACCGAAAGGGAAATCGCACTCCGGAAGAATCCGGCATGCACCTGTTAAGACGACCGCGCGGTTTTTCGTTGCACGTCAACCGGCAGATCATGCGCTACCTCGGACGTGCTGACGAAACGTGGAGGAAGTATCTCTTCTACGAGTCAAACAACGACAACTAAAGCGGCAGAGTTTTTGCAACCGTTACTGAATAACTAGAAAAGAGGAAGTTATGGAAACAGTTCTTGCCATTGGAGGTCTTGGCACCCCCGAACTGCTCGTGATCGCAGTTGTGATCTTTTTGCTGTTCGGCGCCACTCGTTTACCACAGTTGGCCAAGTCGCTAGGCCAGAGCAAGCGCGCCTTCAAGGAAGGTCTGGACGAAGGCGACAAGGAACCAGAAAAAGAATTGAAGGAAAAATAGACCGCAACGTTTTTGCTTGTCTGCCTGCCGCTCCAACTGTTCTCACTGGATTAGCGGTTTCTTGCCCGTCAATAAAGTCGCCTTTAGAGAAAGTGCAAACTCGGCCTCGTGCCGTTCGTAGTTAATCAGCCGCGCGATCTCCGCGACGACTTGTTGCTGAGACTCGGCCGTCAGATTTTCCAGCCAGATTGGTATTAGAAAATCGCTGATGAGCGGCGCATTTAGAAACTGCTCACCGGACTCGTAATCAAACTCTTCGATGCGCGTCCAACTTGCAATCTCCTCAAGTCCCGTCTGTTCGGCTAACTCTTCAATCGCAGAAACAGAAGGCAAAGTGCATATCAAACTCTCAACCTGGGCTTCGAGGTCCAGCAACCCGCAATTGTGTAACGCTTCCCAGTAAATTGAAAAGAACTCGCCAAAGCTGGAAAGAGTCGGGAGCACCAGGGCCACGCTGGCATTAGGCGCCGCCACGCGGACGATCTCCTTGAGCATTTGCGGCACACGTCGCCAGTGAATTAGCGAGGCGTCACCGACGACGAGATTGAATTGATTAGCAGCCGAACTAAGCTGGTCTACTTTGCCTTTTGAGAAGCGCGTGCCGTCCTTTAAGACTGCCGCTTTCGCGCGCGCTAATTCCAGCGATGCTTCGTTCTCGTCAATGCAGTGAAACGTTAGGTTCTCATCGGCTCGTTCTTCCAGGGCCATCGCGTGGCCGCCCGTGCCGGCGGCGAGATAAAGCGCGAGACCCTGTTTGGGCAGTTGAACGTGCTCGTCGATAAGTTCGGCAAACCTCTCGCCCCAATCATTCGCGACGAAAAGCTCATGCAGGTAGGCCAATTCCTTGTTCGTCTT
>JBDUCC010000178.1:0-6267 GCA_040003675.1 bacterium
AAAGAAATTGCTTTACACCCTTAAGCACCGATGCTACATTCCGCCAACCTTGACCTAAACCGTTGACTGGCAACGGATTGAACAGCGTTTCAGCGCAGCCTGTAGTGGTGAACCGATCGAAAACACCAGCTATCTTGTGTATGCCGGATCCGTCAGTTAAGCAGGCTCTTAAAAACATGACTATTCAGTTTGGAACCTCTGGATGGCGAGCCGTAATCGCCGACGAGTTCACATTCGCCGGTGTAAGGTCAGTGACTGGCGCAATTTGTTCGCATTTCGGTTCCAAAGAGGCCTCTAGTCACTTGATGGTGGTTGGCTACGACACACGGTTTCTTGGCGAACAATTCGCTCGCGAATGTGCGGACATTGTGGCCGCAAACGACTTTACAGCGCTGCTTTGCGACGGTCCGGTGCCGACGCCGACTCTTTCCCATGCAATTCGTAAGCGTCAGGCTATTTGCGGGATCAATTTCACCGCGTCGCACAATCCACCCGAATACAACGGCATGAAGCTCTCCACGGGTGACGGAGCGCCAGCGCTGCCGGAAATTACACACAGCGTCGAGCAGCTCATCATTGGCGCTCAGCCCGCCGCAATCGGCACGCAATCAAACAAACCGGCTCTGCAAACCTTTTCAGCACGTCCTGATTATCTCGCTGATCTCAGTACGAAGATTAAGTTCGACGAAATCAAGCGGGCGGGGGGGCGATACGCTTACGACCCAATCTGGGGAACAGGCCGCGGATATCTGGACGAAGCATTGCGAATGCACGGCCTCGAGGTGGAAACCATTCACGATTGGCGAGACGTACTTTTCGGAGGCCGATCACCTGAGCCGGATGAAAGTCATCTAACAGAATTGCGTGAACTTGTTTTGTCGAAGAAGTGTGTGCTTGGCCTGGCGACCGATGGCGATGCCGATCGTTTCGGTGTCATTGACTCAAACGGTTCTTTCATCACCCCCAATCAATTGATTGCTCTTCTCTTCGATTATTTAGTGGAGTCAAGACAATGGAGTGGGGGTGCTGCCCGCTCAGTTGCTACTTCCCATCTGGTCGATCGCGTGGCGGAAGCGCGTGGCTTACCAGTGTACGAAACGCCTGTCGGTTTCAAATACATCGGAGAATTGATAAATGAAAACAAGATTGTCATCGGCGGCGAAGAGTCGGCGGGCCTGTCGATCAAAGGTCACTATCCGGAGAAAGATGGCATCCTTGCGTGTTTGCTCGCAGCGGAGGCAGTTGCGGCGCGCGGCACGAGCTTGACCGAGCAGTTAAATGACTTATACGCACGAGTGGGCAAGCTCGAATCGGGTCGCACGGGAATTCGGCTGACTCCGGAAATAATGAAAGCGCTGCCGGACAAACTCAAACAAGATCCCAAGGAGATTGGCGGACGGCGGGTTGAGCGAACCAATCGCCTGGATGGAGTGAAGTTTATTTTTGCCGACGGCTCCTGGCTTTTGATGCGTCCTTCGGGAACCGAACCAGTAGTTCGTATTTACGCGGAATCAGAATCAGCAAAAGACGTGGAGGTGCTCCTTGAGCAGGGTCATAGATACTTACTGGGTGGATGAACGGATTCGAGCGCAGCGCGTTGCGCCTCGAGTAGCTTCTCCGTTGGCATCAGTCAAAGAGATTTCTCTGGATATTATTGGCACTCGCTCCGAAGTTCGGCGTCGCGGTGGATTAATACCAGCCTGGGTAATTTTTGGAATGATTATCCTGGGAACGTTTGCTATCTGTGTCGCTGTGACGATGCGCACGCGTACCAAGATGTCTTTGGCTTCTGATCAATATGTTCGCCTGCAAACGGATGTTAAAGGATTGCGTAACGCAAACCAATCGCTGCGATTAGAAATTGAAAACTTGCGTACTGACCCACGCACTATTGAAGCGGCTGCTCGCAGCCGGCTAAACATGGTGCGACCAAACGAGATTGTAGTGCCCGTCGAATGAGCAACTTGGGGAAGCTCCTTCGCAACGGACGCCCGGAATTAATTTTTACCTGCCGGTTGCCCGCTTAGTTCCCCTTCTTGAACGCCACGTATCGCGAGTGCCTGCCGAGCTGCGCGGCTGTGACTGCCATTACAGCCGCGCTCCTTCCTTAAAAAAACCAGTCGCAGATTTGGGGGTTAGCCGTGTTGACACCCCTATACCTCTAAACTAATATCGAACCTCATTCTGAAAACTACAGATCGAAGTTTTATGTCTGAAACCAAAGAGGTCACTACTCCAACCGAAGAAGCTTCAGCCGAGTGGGAGAGTAATATTCTGCGACCGGTTTTGGAAAAGCATCCCGAACGAAAAACGAATTTTCAGACCGTCTCGCTCGAGGAGACAAAGCGACTTTACTCGCCGGCGGATGTTGAAGCCCTGGATTTTGAGCGCGACATTTCCTTTCCCGGCAACTTTCCCTACACGCGCGGAATACATCCCTCGGGCTATCGCGGCAAGCTTTGGACCATGCGCCAATTTGCCGGCTTTAGCACGCCGGAAGAAACGAACGCTCGCTTCAAATATTTATTGGCGCAAGGGCAAAACGGTCTTTCGGTCGCCTACGACTTGCCCACGTTAATGGGTTACGACGCCGATTCCCTGCTTTCCGAAGGAGAAGTAGGAAAATGCGGCGTGGCTGTCTCGTCGTTGGCCGATATGGAAGTGCTCTTCGACGAGATACCGCTTGAGCACGTCACGGTTTCACAGACAATTAATGCGCCTGCCTCGGTTTTGTTAGCAATGTATTTAGTAGTTGCAGAGAAACAAGGCGCGGACTGGAAAAAGATTTCGGGCACGCTACAAAACGACATTCTTAAGGAATACATCGCGCAGAAAGAATGGATCTATCCAATTCGTCCGGCGATGAAGTTGGTGGTCGATACCTTTGAATTCTGTACTCAGCATGTGCCCCGCTACAACCCGGTGTCGGTCAGTGGTTATCACATCCGCGAAGCCGGCGCGACAGCCATTCAAGAACTCGCCTTCACGTTGCGTGACGGCCTTGAATACGTTGAGTGGGGTATCCGCGCGGGACTTGAGTTGGATGCGTTTGTGCCTCGGATTTCTTTTTTCTTCAATGCTCATAATGATTTCTTTGAAGAAGTGGCAAAGTATCGCGCTGCACGTCGCATCTGGGCGCGTGAGATGCGCGAACGCTTTGGCTCAACCAACGAGCGAACGCTGAAGCTGCGATTCCATACGCAGACAGCAGGTGTGTCATTAACAGTACAACAACCGCTCAACAACATCGTGCGCGTTGCTATTCAGGCGCTCGCCGGTGTGCTGGGCGGGACTCAAAGCCTGCACACTGACGCATACGATGAGGCACTCGCGCTGCCGACAGATCGCGCCGCATTGATTGCATTGCGCACGCAACAGATCATCGCCGAGGAGACTGGCGTAGCGAATACCGTAGATCCACTCGGCGGCTCCTATTACGTCGAATCACTGACGCAAAGCATGGAGCAGCGGACGCTCGATTATTTCCGCCGCATCGACGTTATGGGCGGCATGGTTGAGGCAATTGAAAAGGGATTTCCGCAGCGCGAAATTCAGGACTCGGCCTACCAGTATCAAAAGGCGGTCGAACGCGGCGAGCAGGTAATTGTGGGTGTTAACAAATACGCCATGGACAATGAGGCCGCTCAATTTCCCACCCTCGTGATCGACGAATCGGTGCGCGAGCATCAGGTGGAGCGCCTGCAGCAAACGCGCGACCGGCGCGATGCGGGGGCTGTCGCAAACGCCCTGGAGAAACTTCGTCGCGCTGCTCAAAAAAATGAGAACACGATGCCGGCGACGATCGAGGCGGTGCGCGCCTACGCTACTCTGGGCGAAATCTGCTCGGCGCTGCGCGACGTTTACGGCATTTACGAAGAGCCTGCTTTCTAACCTCCAGCTAACATTTCAATTGACCATTTTTCTCAATTCGAGAATCCGCACTCTATCAGCAGTAGTTCTCTTCCTTCTCGCTCCGAATATCAATTCTCAGTCCCTCGCTCAAGTCATCGTCAGAAATGATCGCGTAGTGGTAAAACCGCGAACGATTGTGATTGTTCGTAGTGGCAAGATAGTAAAAGACTTTCCTGGAAAGAAACGAGCCGCGATTAAGTATCCACTGGTGAGTGGGCTTGGCGACGCGCGGGTCTTGCGGCGGGTGCAATCGGTCCTGCAAATTAAGAATGTCTTTGATACTTCAGTTGATGAATACCGGCAGGACAACTGGTTGCAAGAATTTGGTTATGAAGTCAACTACAACCAAAACTACATTTTGGACATAACTTTTACGCAGGATGGCTCGGGCGCATATCCGGATACTCAAACCAGACACTTCGCTATCAATCTTAAGAATGGCGACGTGATCAAGGCTGCCGATGCCTTCATAGCTGAAAAACTTCCCGCGCTCGCCAATTTGGTCAGAGCCAAATTCCATGCTGAACTAAATCAAATCCTGACTGATCTAGCTGAGTCAAAGAGCGATGCCGAGGACATTCGAGTTGCAAAAGAAGCTCAGGAAGTGCTCGAGTTTAGAGCTTCGGATATTGATGATTTTTCTATCGGCGATAAAGGAGTAACCTTTCTTTACGACGCCGGCTACCCGCACGCGATACAAGCTTTTGAACCGGAAGGTCGATACTTCTTTACTTATGCAGAGCTTAAGCCCTTGATCAAGCGAGACGGTCCGTTGGGGCAATTCGTAAAGTGACGATACAATAAAAGTTATGAGCGACAGAAAAATTCGCGTTCTCGTAGCAAAGCCAGGACTTGACGGCCATGACCGCGGCGCCAAGGTGATTGCCCGCGCCCTGCGCGACGCTGGCATGGAGGTCATCTATACCGGACTGCGCCAAACACCGGAAATGATTGCTGCGGCGGCGTTGCAGGAAGACGTTGACGCCGTTGGTGTTTCAATTCTTAGCGGCGCGCACAACACGCTGTGCCCGCGTATCGTTCAACTTCTCCGCGATCAGGGAATGGACGACTGTCTTGTTCTTCTCGGCGGGATAGTTCCTCAGGAAGACATTCCCAAGCTAAAGGCGCAAGGCATTGCAGAGATATTCCTACCTGGCACCTCTACAGAAAACATAGTCAGCTTTCTTCGGCAAAACGTTAAGCCACGCGAATAGCGACGGGCGCCGGATGTCCGTCAAACTTGAGTTTTTTAAAGTCCGACGCAGTAGTCGGGGTGGATGAATAATGGACGAGGACTCGCGGGCAATCGTCACGGCAGTTAAAGACTCAAATGCTATAATCCGATTCAATAAGGTTCGCCAGCGCAACCCACTTTCCTTCGCTACACTTCAAGAGTTAAGAAGCACGCTGTCGTCGCATATGTTCCGCCCGATATTAGGGTCATCGTCTTCACGGGCACGGATGATGCGTTTGCGTCAGGCTCGAACATACGTGAACTGGCGCAACTCCAGCCTCACTCCGCATTAGAGTTCTCAAAGTTTGGCCAGGATCTATTTCAGGCAATTGCTGAGGCGAGGCAGATAACCATTGCGGCAATCAATGGCTACTGCTTGGCCGGAGCTTTGGACCTCGCGCTGGCGTGCGACATCCGCGTGGCTTCAAGGACCGCTGTGTTCGCTCACCCGAGAGCGAAACTTGGCATCGTTACAGGCTGGGGTGGGACACAAAGGCTTCCTCGAATAATCGGTAAAGCGCGCGCTTTGGAACTATTCGCTACTGCCAGAGGGTTTACCGCGCACGAAGCGCTCGCATTTGGGCTCGTTAGTGAAATTGCCGATCCTGTGCTTGAGCACGCGCTTCAAATTGACGAAACGGTAATACAAAAAGGCGCCGAATCCGAGTCCGGCGCCTTTGAAATAGATTAGCAGGGTTCGGGTATCTTAGAACTCGACGCGCCCGCCAATCCCGACTGTGAATGGCAAGCCAACTGGGGGACCAAAACCGGGCCCATAGAGAGCAACCGGCTGCAAGAAGAGGCTCGAACTGAGGCTGCTCAGACCTAATCGGCCGCCAAATGACAAATTCTCGCGGTTGAAGAGATTAAAGAAATTAATGTATCCCTTTACCTTCACCCTTTCGCTTATGTTGAAAGTCTTGGTGGCTCGCAGGTCGACGTTGAAGAAGCGCCCGCTCCGTTCCTCGATATTGCCGCCGTTAACTACAAAGCCTGTTCGCTGGCTATTGACCTCGAGCTGCTGGCAACCAAGAGCAAGCGTCCCGGCAGGAAGTGCCGTGCCCGCTACTACTGCTTGAAATACCGCTTACTATTATTGAAAAAATTCTTTCATTATTTGT
>JBDUCC010000179.1:0-6259 GCA_040003675.1 bacterium
TTTTCAGAACCTTGCTTTATTCTGCGGCTGAGTTCAATGATTCCTTGAAGGTCACGTTTGGCCCTTATCGACTGTGCTATGTCAACCACAGTGTTGGGATGTTCGAAGGTAGGGTTGGCGATAAAGCTCATGACCAGAGAATCAAGCGTTAAGAGTGCCGATTTCAACTGGTAGACATGCAGGATGTCCGCGTTTGCAGATTTTTGCTCTTTATCCTCGGTTTCGGGAAGTCTTAGGTTGGTTAACAGGCGAGACGCGCGCTTGTTTATTTCCTCGGTTGATTTTGAGATGTGCTTAGAGTCGGGGGTATAGGTTGACTTAGATGGAAAAGTAGCTTGCATCATCTCGTTGTTGGCAACTTGCAGGCGCTGGAAGTCTTCGCTGATCTGTTGATAAATGACGCGCTCAGAACGGTCTTCGACTACCGGCTTGGTTCTACCCAGGCTTTCGACACTTCTAAGCTCAAGCTCGCGCGTTTGGCGCTCAGCCCTCTCACGCCGGAGGCGCTCTGCTGGGCTTTCGGTCCTGTTCGGGAGGCGTCCCTGAGCGAAAACCTGCGTTGCTAATGACGTCGTGGCGAGAATTGCTGCGACAGTGCTGAAGACGACGTTTCTTAAGGTCATGGCGTGATGGTTTCTCATTGCAACCTCCTCACGGATTAGGGAATGTCTCGCTGGGGTAAAGGTAAAATACGCCTACTAGGACTTTCAATCAAGACCCAGAATCAAGAGCAATGTGTTCTCGTTATGATAAGTCTGCGCGCCTCATTAGTTGTCTATGTCGGCACCCCATAGCTAAACATTATTCAAGCCGAATTCTAGCGCCAACTAGTGGGGGCCGATAAGGTTGGATTTAAAGCAGGTGTCCCAGCTTTTCTTTCTTAGTTCTCAGGTAATGTGCCGCGTTTTCGGTAGGTTCAACTTGAATGGAGACGCGTTCCACAATACGCAAGCCCGCTTCCTCGAGCGCGCGCAGTTTAAGCGGATTGTTTGAAATCACTCGCACCTGGCAAAGGCCTAAATCAAAGAGTATTTCCGCGCATTGCTTGTATTCCCGCAAGTCGACAGCCAGGCCCAGTTGCTCGTTTGCTTCGACGGTGTCGGCCCCTTCGTCCTGAAGTGCATAAGCGCGAATCTTATTCAGGATTCCAATGCCGCGACCTTCCTGCTGTTGGTAGACGATCGCGCCCCGGCCTTCACGTTGGATCATTTGCATTGTTTGATGCAATTGTGGGCCGCAATCGCACTTGTTGGATCCAAAGACGTCGCCTGTCAAACATTGGGAATGGATACGCACCAGTGTCGGCACTTCACGACGCATTTCTCCTTTGAATAGCGAGACAAACTCTTCATCTGTCGTCAGCGAACGGTAGCCGGCAATTTTGAAATCTCCCCAGGCGGTAGGCAAATGGGCCACTGCCACCCGCTCGACGGAAAGCGGCCGTTCAGCTTCCTCGCAGGCGGTGATTAGCTGTTCCTTCACTCGAAGCTCCCCTTTTTGACAAATCTTTACAACGTCTGGCAGCGCTGCTCGGTTCTGAATTTATCGGTTCATCGATTATAGAAGCAACGCGCAGCGGTCACAAGAAGGCCTTCCTGCTGACAACGCTATGCGAACAGTAATTTTGTAGACGTATTTGATTGCCCTGTTTTCAACAGCGGGATAAAATGCGGCGACTATCAAAGACTCAGGCGAGCAAAGCCCGGAAACGCCTTGAGCAAAGCCCACACTTGATGCCCAGTAACGATATTCACGACGATCCATCCGGCCAGACGAATTCGCGCTCGACGAGCGGGAGTACAAAGGCGCTACAAGAACGCCGGCCCGCTCTGGTCTCACTGCGCGGGGAGTTGATGGCTGTTCCGATTCCGCTGGAGCGAAGCCAGGTAACCATTGGCCGCGCGTTGGAGGCTGATGTGCGCATCAATGATCTACGCGCATCGCGTCTGCACGCGCGTATCAACAGCAACCATGATGCGCAGACGAATGAAACTGTCTATTCGATAACAGATTTGAGTTCTACGAACGGAACGCTTCTCAACGGCGAGTTGATTACTGAGGCACTGCTTAACGACGGCGATAAAATCGTCATCGGCGATCATCTTTTCAGGTTCGACATGCTGGATGAAATCGATCGTGAATTTCAGCAGCAGATCCATCGACTGCTGGCGCACGATGAGCTGACGGGCCTGCTGACCAGCAAATCCTTCTTTTCCGAACTACGGCGTGAGGCGGCCCGGGCGCAATCCGAATCGCGGCCTTTCTGTGTTTTGATGATGGACCTGGATCACTTTAAAGAAGTCAATGATACTTATGGTCATCTGGTTGGCAGCAAGACTTTGGAAGAAACTGGCCACGTCATCAAGCAGGCGTTGCGGGCGGGCGATGTTGCGGCGCGCTTTGGCGGCGAAGAGTTTGCGGCATTCCTGCTTGATGCCAACTATGCGCAAGGCCTGGTGGCAGCGGAACGCGTTCGTATTGCCGTAGCTGAACACGCATTTCCCGCCTCGCGTCAGGATTCGACTGAACCCAGCACAACACATAGCATAACGATCAGCCTCGGCGTCGCTGCATTTCCCGATGATGCGACGGATCCGATTCAACTCGTTGAGCTCGCCGATTCTGCTCTTTATCGCGCAAAACGCGGTGGCCGCAATCGCATCTGTGCTTATCGACCTTCCCTGGCAATGACCGAAGGGCCACTACCGGCTCGACGGACGTCCTAACAGACCTGGCAAGCGTGTTTATGAAACACTCGCCGGCCGCCGGCGTGTAATTGTGCGGGTTGCGGCCTTTATTTGCTCGGTTGCACGCCTTCAAGTGAGACGTGTATCCTTCAACAGCAAAGTCCGCATCACACTCCTCAGAAGGACTGAAAGGCTTTTCGTGCCAACGAAACTAAACCTGGCAAGCAGGCCATTCAATAATCGCGCTCTGCCGTGGATGATAACGGCGGTAGTGATTTTCGTGTCGCTTGTCAGCCTGATTTTCATTGTGCGGGCAACGCGGCAGGCCAACGCGCAAGCGGATGCCCTTCAGAGGGACATCAATAACCTGGGACAGCAGGAGCAGGCTCTCCGTCTGCAGGCGGAGGCTGTGAAAAACTCTTTTACATCCGACCAATTACAAATACTCGATTCCGCCCACGCACTTGTGGATCGGAAGCGATTTTCGTGGTCGCGTCTGTTTGCCGATCTGGAATCAGCATTACCAGGTGCGGTCCGTGTAAAGAGCATCGCTGTGCGACGCGTGGTTACGCGAGGAGACGAAACGTTAGCGGAGTTGGATATGACGATCGTCGCTAAAACGCCTAACATTGTGACCGACATGATTGCTGAGATGGATCGCGCCGGCGTGTTTCACGCAGACCTGCGCGCACAGAATCTGCAACGAGGTCGCGGCGAGAGCGGCGCCGAATATGAGTTAGCGGTGATCTATAGACCGCGAGCCGGTTCGGCAATCGAAAGTCGCGCCGTTGCTGCCAATGAAAGTGATATGGTCGGAGGCGCGAAATGAGTCAACATGCACCGCCACCACCCACTCGGAAACGCGAATTCCGCGCGCGTTTCAACAGCTTACGTTCACGACAATCATCCGTTTTTGGCCCGGCTGAGATTATCGGCGTGGCTGGAAGTTTGTTAATCCTCGTACTCGTAGTGGTTGCTTACCTTTATTTCCTCGTGCCGGCGCGCTCTCGTCGTGCCACCCTCGAACTTGAGCGAGCGCGTCTGCAAAGCCAGCTAAGAACTTCGCAGGAGGTGCTAGTACGAGGACAAAGCACGGACGCAACGGTTCATAACATCACGCAAAGCCTCGAAGCTTTCGAAAGTACCGGCTTGGCCGAAGCGAATCTCGGGAGAATGGGTTTGTACGACAGTCTCAACAGCCTTATTCGGAAGAACGGGCTGAGGAATACTTCGGGACCAACCTACACGCCTCTCGAGCCAGTCGGATCAAAAGTGAGTGCCGGTTCCAAGACAAACACGAAGTGGCAGAGTATTTATCCAGGTATAGCGATAAGCGTAACGGTCGAGGGACCTTATCAGAACCTACGCCGCTTTGTGCGAGACATAGAGACGAGCAAACAGTTCGTTATTATCAATACCGTTGAGCTCGAACGTGCGACCGAATCGAGTATTGCGGCTCCGTCCGATGCCGGAGCAGCCGGCGGATCGAATTCTTCGGTGGTAAGTCTGCGCCTTGAAATGACTACCTATTTTCAACGAACTGGGACAGTAAGTAGTTCTGGAGACTGAACGGTAGGTTTCCGACATCATGCAGCTTAGCGACATTCAAAATCCAGCTGAACGCAAGAAACTCATTTTGGCGGGAGCGCTCGGCTTTGTGGCGTTGCTTTTGCTTTGGTGGACCTTCATTGGGTTTGGCGGCAGCTCAAACAAGGTCGCGCAACGTCCTGCGGCAAACGTTTCATCGACTGAAAATAAAACCGTGTCGGCGAAACCTCAGCCCTCTCCTTTGGCCGCGCTGCCGGATGACACAATTGAACGTCTGAAGCCCATTAATTTTGAAAGTGCGCCGCTGGCTATTGCAGAAGCGAAACGCAACATATTTGCCTATTACGAGGCGCCTAAACCCGTAGTCGCTGCTTCGGTCGCAACAGCTACGCCGACGCCAACGCCCCCAGTCTTGCTTGCTACGGTCGCTCCTTCCAATGTTTACGCACGCACTGGAGACTTTCCCCTGGAAGTTTCCGGCGATAAGTTTACGCCCCAATTGCGGATCGTGATTGACGACACGGAACTCCCCACCCGCTACATAAGTCCACAGCAGTTATCCGCGACGGTTCCAGCTAATATGATCGCCAATGTCGGAGGGCACCAAGTGCTGGCGCGCTCGGCTGACGGCAAGCTCTATTCCAACGCCGTAACGCTTGCTGTGAATGCGCCACCGACACCGAATTACACCTACGTTGGGATTATCGGGACCCCGCGGTACATCGATACAGCCATTCTCCAGGACAAAGGATCGAAGGAGACATTGAATGTGCAGCGCGGCGATCTTCTCGGCGGAAGATTCCGAGTCACCAGCATCTCGGAAAAGGAAGTGGTCTTTACCGACACCAATCTGAAGATCAAACACACGTTGCCGTTCTCGGTGTCTGGCGACAAAGGGAATGCGGCACAGCGACCTACTCCGCGTGTTTCAAGTGACGATGATGACCCATAACCAAGTTGGACCACACCACAACATATGGACAGAGCGATTAAGCGCTCTGAGTGTGAGATCGTCGCGATCTCCAGGCCTTCTTCGCCACGATGAGGCCGGTTACACCCTGGTGGCCTTGCTGGCGTTGATGACGATCCTGGCCCTGTTCGCTGTCGCTGCGGCGCCAAGTCTGCAACAACAAGCACGTCGTGAGAAAGAGAAAGAAGCGATCTTTCGCGGTGAGGAAGTAGCAGAAGCGATTCGTCTTTTCTACTCCTACCAGGGAACAAGAAGTATTACCGGAGAGCCTGCATTGCCCGCCTCGATCGATCAGTTGCTTGAAGGAGTGTCGGTCGGCACCAGGAAGGTTCAGATCCTGCGTGGCTCAGCAGCACGCGATCCTTTGTCAGATTCTGATTGGCATCTGGTTAGACCTCACTCAAGCGAGTTAGCGGATTTCCAGCGCTGCGTGATGTTGTTTGCAGCTAATGTTAGGCCGCCTACTCGAGACCCGCAACTTAAACTGGTAGAACTACTTATGGCTCCTGCTGTATTGCCTTCAGCGGATACCGACTGCTCGGCGTCCACCGGTAGTGGAGATGTTTTTCAGGGACCATTCATCGGCGTCACCAGTCAAAACAGCACTAGCTCAGTGATTCATTACTATGGCATCGGTCATCACGATGGATGGATCTTCACTCCGCTGTTTAGATAAGCACACCGCACTGGCGTTACCAGGATTCGATCTTCAAACTTACTTCTCACTCGTCGTTAGCATTGAAGCCTCACGCTAACGATCATGAGATGCGCAGTGTGCGCGTTCAACCTTTCTTCTCAATTCGAAGAGAGGCATCGCAGTCACAGACCGCTGATCGGTGATTCCGCTCGCTCTCATAGCCAAATTATTTTTCACCCGCAGGTGTAATAAGTTGTTGACATTGTGGGCGTTTGCGTTTATATAGCAAGATGTTGTGCGCCGTTTACTCTAGCCCACAAGACCGAAGTAAGCACAGCATCTTGTGGTTATGACCGAAACCAAAAATTTTTGAAACGAAGGAGCAAACAGAATGGCAACTAAAAAAGGTGGAAAGAA
>JBDUCC010000180.1:0-6241 GCA_040003675.1 bacterium
CGCTGCCGCCCTTCCATTTTTTACAAAAGCGACGCGTCTACAAATACTAGCGTCCTGAGATGTACGGACTTTTTAAGGGGAGGCTCTATGACTATTTCACAACTCGAACAAATTGAAGACCGCGCACGGCGTGGATTGCCTATTGATCCCGCCATCATACTAACCGTCACCGCATACCTCCGCGACGTGTTACAGGCAAAAGCAAACGCCGAAGCAATTGCCTTCGAGGCACTCAGGAAGGCCGGCCTGAATTCCCGGCACTATACAGCCGCGATGCGTCTCACGTCTTAGTTGCCGCAACAACTGCTGTTGCGGCAGGCGCGATCCTGGCCATGCAAAGACCAAGCAAATTTTTGACGTGATGGACACTACGCTGAATAACGGTGATTTACTGGCTGTGATCGCCACCCTTACTTCGAGACGTGAGAGCGGACGGCTTCAGATAAACGTTTCGGGCTCAGCTGGTGCGTTCTTTTTCAAGAACGGTAAGTTGGTGGCTGCGCGCATGGGTCCTTTTTCAGGTTTTCCCGCAGTCAATTATGCGGTTTCACTGGGAAAGGCTACCTTGAAATTCGATTCGTCCATTGTGCCTCCTGCGCTACCGTCAACCGATATTGCTATCAATGAACGAGTGCTCCTTAAAGAGCGGTTCGGCATTGAGGCGAGTGACGTGGAGGTGGTCGACGAAGATCAAACCACTCAAATTGCCGATTCTAAGTTGCCAATTTCAGTTATCACGCGATCTCTGGTTGCTGAAGCGGCACCAACCTTGGCCGCAAAGGCTCCGCGAGAGTCTACTCATAGGCGTTCAAACCAGGATCACATTCATTGCAGCGCACGTGCGCGAGAAAGCAGAAGGAGAACGGCGCGAAGTCGCAAAGCTGGCCGAAAGAACCAGGAACCGCGAGTGGCGAATCAACTTCGCAATCAGGCAACTGAACCAAATCGCAAAAACGATGAGCAGTACGAGAGCGTCGAGCGGGAGAGCGGCATTGCTTACCAACAAACCCTTGGCGCGACATCTATTTCGGGAACACCTACACAGTCTTGCGCGATTGAGACGAGCGAGAATGCGAAGCCAAGCGAGATAACCTACTCAGCGTCGACGCTAGAACTCACCGCGAACCAGCTCCCCAGCAACCGACAGACAATCGGCATTGCAGGGGATGCTTCATTCATAGCCACTGCTAAATCCGAAGCTGCAGCGCGGCTGTTGTCCTGGACTTTGCTAATCATTATTTCCCTCGTGAGTGTGGTCCTTGGTTTTTACGTAAGCAGTTATTTCTCCAGGCCACAAGCTGGTGCCTCTAGGGCGATTAGGGCGGAAGTAAAACCTCCTAATGCCGACCAGGATCGACCTATTATTGAAGGACCTCTACAGGGCAAAGAAGCGGTTCTGGAAAAACCGGAATATCCGCCGAGAGCGAGAAGTGAAGGCATAGCGGGCAAAGTGACGGTTGCAATTCTGGTGAACCAACAAGGCCGCGTTGTTTTGGCGCGGGCGTTGAATGGGCCAGCGGTGCTGAAAGATGCTGCTGTAGAGGCTGCACGACGATCGAAATTTTCGCCTGACAACTTAAAGCGATCCACCTCAGGAACAATTACATATACATTCAAGTCATAACCAACTCTCGGGATCGATGCAGTGAGAACTGATACCTCAAACTTTGGAAGCGCATCGGCTTACGGGACTCGTTAGCATGAGGCCGGTACGGCGGCTGGGAAGAGATCAAGAGTGCCAGGCTTCTGATCGCTTTTGCATCTCCTTTTTATCAACGCCAGTTTTGACCGGCAAGCCTCAAAATCTTCTCCACTCTCTTCCTTGAATCGCCAAAAAACAAATTTGGTTTAGTTTTTCGGCGCTGGCGCGGTCGGAGGGACCCAGTCTCTTGCGCGTTTCTCGATTTCTGTGCGCTGCTCCGGCGTCAAATTCTTACCGCCCTTATCGCGGAAGGTCTGGCCCGCGTTCAACCTTGACAGCCAGAAGTACGCCTTCTCATAGTCGGGCTTCAGGTCGGCGGTGCCTTTGGCGTAGAAGATGCCAAGACGCTGCTGCGAAAACCTGTCACCGTGCTCCGCGGCTCGGTGTGTTATCGCACAGACGCGCCAAGTGAAGCGGGCGAAAATGAAGGCTTTTCAAATATTCAAGGAACCTTTGACCGCTATGTAGAAAGGATCTCTATGAAAAAGCTCTGGCTTGTCTTTATCGGCATATTTGTATTTTCGTTTGCGGTCTTAGGCTGGGTTGGGACTGAGATTTTCCGCCAGGCGCCGCCGATTCCGCGAGAAGTGGTAACGACCGACGGCCAGGTTCTGATTGAATCGGAAGAGATCTCGAACGGGCAAAACGTCTGGCAGGCAATGGGCGGAATGGAGAGCGGATCGATTTGGGGACACGGGTCATATGTTGCGCCCGACTGGTCGGCGGATTATCTGCATCGCGAGTCGCTCTTCATCCTGAATGAATGGTCGCATAAGGACTTTTCAAACGACTATGACAATCTGGCTTCTGAACAAAAAGCGATCCTGCGTCAACGTCTGCAAGACACGGTACGAAAAAACAACTATGACGAAGCCAGCGGCCGGCTCACTATAGAACCGGTGCGCGCCCGCGCCTTTGAAGATAATCTCAAGCACTACACAGATATCTTCACTAATGGCAAAACCGTATACGCGGTTCAGCGCAACGCGCAACCAGACCCAGCGAAACTTCGCCAGTTGAATTCCTTTTTCTTTTGGACTTCGTGGGCCTCCGCAACCAACCGTCCAAACAATACAATTTCATACACCAGTAATTTTCCATCCGAACCGCTGGTCGGCAATGTTCCGACCAGCAGTGCAATTGTGTGGACAGGTGTCAGCGTCATCATGCTGTTGGCAGGTATCGGTTGGTTGGTTTGGTATTACGCCTCGCGCGAAACGGCTTACGTTTCGGACGATGTGCCGGATAGTGATCCGCTAATCGGCGCTCAGATTTCGCCTTCACAAAGAGCGACTGTCAAATACTTTTTCGTCGTCACGCTGCTGTTCCTTTTGCAAATCGCCATGGGAATGCTTACTGCACATTACGGAGTGGAGGGCGGCGGCTTCTTCGGAATTCCCCTCGCTGATTATCTGCCGTATGTAGTTACTCGTAGCTGGCATACACAGCTTGGGATTTTCTGGATTGCAACGGCGTGGTTGGCAGCCGGACTTTTCATTGCTCCCTTTATCTGCGGCTACGAACCGAAGCGTCAGAAACTCGGCGTGGATCTGCTATTCGGCGCGCTGCTGATAGTTGTTTTGGGTTCAATGATTGGGCAATGGATGTCGGTAATGCACATGCTGCCCGGTAGTTTGTGGTTTTGGTTTGGACATCAGGGCTACGAGTACGTTGATTTAGGCAGAGTCTGGCAAGCTGCACTCTTCATTGGTTTGCTGTTGTGGCTTTTCCTGATTGCGCGGGCTGCGATTCCTGCGCTTAAGAAAAAGGGCACACCGCGATCGCTGATAACGCTCTACTTCTTGTCCACCGCGGGCATCGCATTGTTCTACAGTCCGGGACTCTTTTGGGGAATTCGCTCGCACCTTTCCGTGGTCGAGTATTGGCGCTGGTGGGTCGTGCATCTCTGGGTCGAAGGATACTTTGAGGTTTTTGCGACGGTTGTCATTGCATTCTTGTTCGCAAAGCTTCGCGTCATTCGCGCCGAGAGCGCCGCCCAGGCAGCCCTGCTTTCCGGCGCGATCTATTTAAGCGGCGGAATTATCGGCACGCTTCATCACCTTTATTTTTCGGGGACACCAACCGTGGCAATCGCCTTCGGGTCGGTATTCAGTGCGCTTGAGATCGTGCCGCTGCTGCTGGTCGGACACGAAGCAGTTGCAAACATTCGCCGTTCCAAAGCGCGGCCCTGGCTCAGTCAGTACAAGTGGGTCGTTTACTTCTTTGTCGCGGTTGCGTTTTGGAATCTGGTTGGCGCAGGGATTTTCGGTTTCATGATCAATCCGCCGATCGCGCTTTACTACATGCAGGGCTTGAACACGACAGCGGTGCATGCGCACGGTGCGCTTTACGGTGTCTACGGCACGCTCGGACTGGGACTAATGCTCTTCTGTCTGCGGGCGATGAAGCCGGAGCTCAAGTGGAAGGAACGGCCGATCTGGCTTGCCTTCTGGGCCATCAATATCGGGTTAATGTTGGAGATTATGTTGAGCCTGCTGCCGGTTGGCTTGATGCAAACGTATCAATCGGTTTCAGTGGGCTACTGGTCAGCGCGAAGTTCCGAATTCATGCAGACCGAGCTGATGCAGACACTCCGCTGGCTGCGAATGATCGGCGACAGCGTCTTTGCCATTGGCGCACTTGCTTTCGTCTATTTCGTAATTGATTTGATGTGGCAACGTCCTGCCAAGAAAGCTGCAGCAGTTCCAGAGTTGGCCAAGGCCGCCTAGTCTATGGTGAAACCGCTCGCTGAGTTGCTGCAATATCAGGACGGCTCGGTTGTCAGCCGGGTGTTGTTGAAGGACAAGGGTGGCACGGTTACGCTTTTCGCTTTTGACGAGGGCGAAGGCTTGAGCGAGCATACTGCTCCGCTCCAGGCGCTTGTCCTGGTGGTGGACGGTGAGTCAGAGGTTGAGATTGCCGGAAAGACTTATCGTGTAAGGAAGAACAAAACCATCCCGCTGCCCGCAAACATTCCCCACGCGGTAAAGGCAACAACCAGATTCAATGCTGCTAACCATGATACGCGCATAGATCAAAGGTGACGCCGAGACAAACTTCCTTTTCTGACGATCAACTCGAGACGCTACAACGTCTTACTTTTGATTATTTCCTGAAAGAAGCAAATCCTCAGAATGGCTTGGTGCCGGACAGCACACGCCAGGGATCGCCGTGCAGTATTACTGCCACCGGCTTTGCCCTCGCCGCTTATCCAGTTGGGGTCGAGCGGACATTCATCACGCGCAAGGACGCGATCAAACGAACTCTCACAACACTGCGCTTTTTTTGGCACAGTGCGCACGGGCCGGAACCAGACGCCACCGGCTACAAAGGCTTCTACTATCACTTCCTCGACATGACGACCGGCCGGCGAACATGGGATAGCGAACTGTCAACAATCGATTCGACATTCTTGCTAGCGGGAGCACTAACGGCCGCAGAGTATTTCAATCGCGACACTGAAGCTGAACGCGAGATCCGCACACTCGCCAACGACATCTACGCTCGCGCGGATTGGCAATGGGCGCAAAATCGCGGAGTAACTGTCACGCACGGATGGAGACCCGAAACTGGATTCATAAAGTATCGTTGGCAGGGCTACAACGAAGCGCTACTTCTTTACGTCCTCGGTCTCGCCTCGCCGACGCACCCATTGCCTGCCAAGAGCTACCGTGCCTGGACCAGGACCTACAAGTGGAAGAAGCTTTATGATCGTGAGTTTCTCTACGCCGGCCCGCTCTTCATCCATCAGCTCTCACACATGTGGATCGATTTCGCCGGAATTCAGGACGCGTATATGCGTAAACGCGGGATTGACTATTTCGAGAACAGCCGCCGCGCTACGTTGATTCAGCAGCAGTACGCGATTCGGAATCCGCGAGGCTTTGAAGGCTATGGTGAATACATTTGGGGCCTGACAGCGAGCGATGGTCCCGGACCGTCAAGCAGGAGGATTAGCGGCAAATTGCGCCGGTTTTACGACTACAAAGGGCGTGCAGTTCCAAACGGGCCGGATGATGGCACGCTGGCGCCGTGGGCTGTAATCGCTTCACTCCCGTTCGCGCCCGAAATTGTCTTGCCATCGCTCCAGTATTTCGACAAAGCGTTTCCTGGGATGACCAGCAAGTACGGATTCAAGTGCAGTTTCAATCCAACATTTTCCGGGCCGTCCGGCAAGGACCGGGGTCCCCGGGCGGGCAGCCCGGCTGGGGCGGTGGGATGGATCTCAAAAGGCTACTATGGTCTGGATCAGGGCCCGATAGTTCTTATGATCGAGAATTACAAATCAGGACTTCTTTGGCGCCTAATGCGCGGCTGCTCGTACATCCGCGATGGTCTTCGGCGCGCAGGTTTTTCGGGCAGCTGGCTGAAAGCAAGGTAGCCTGATCCTGTGCAAAAGTTGCTCGACAAAAGATAGTTGGCGCGATTTAATGTCAGCCGCTTCAACTTCAATCTTGCAGACCAGGTGGGTATGGTTCATGTCCATTGCTCTTAAGCCTAGACCGGCTTCCCTTGCTCTTCAGTCCAAAACCACTCCTT
>JBDUCC010000181.1:0-6228 GCA_040003675.1 bacterium
TTCCATTGAAGAGAAAAGCGTTTGGCTTATCTCCCGAATTTGGTCGTTACTCGTTCGACTACCCTATAGAGGGCGACCAAAGTTCCAATCCGCAATGACAAATGAAAAATGGTAAATGAGAAATGGTAAATCTGATCGAACGGTCAACCCTAAAACAGAAAAGGCAAAAGGAGAACTCCTTTTGCCTTTTTATTGTTTCTGCCTTCGCCGACTAAGCTGGCGCGGGATTGCCTCCGGTGATTGGCGGCAGGATTGGTTTGAGCGGATGCGTTGAAGGCTCTTTCAACTGCGGCCGATCATCGTCGCTGCCGGGATCAGCCACCGGTTGCGCTTCATCAAGCGGTAGACCCGCAATGATGCGACGAATTTCAACTCCATCGAGTGACTCGCGCTCGAGCAAACATTCCGCCAGGCGGATCATGGTGTCGCGATTCTCTTCGATGATGGCCTTGGCACGATCGAATTGCGCAGTGACGATCTTCTTCACCTGTTCATCGATTTTGATCGCAGTCTCTTCCGAGAAGTCGCGATGTTGTGCAATCTCGCGGCCGAGGAAAATCTGCTCTTCCTTCTTACCAAAGGTCAGCGGCCCCATTTCCGACATGCCGTATTCGCAAACCATCGCGCGCGCCAGTTCAGTAGCGCGCTCGATATCGTTTGAAGCGCCGGTAGTGATGCTGCCAAGGAAAGTGTCTTCGGCAATGCGGCCGCCCATCAGGATTGCGATCTGGCCCAGCAGATATTCTTCGCTGTAGTTGTGCCGATCACCTTCAGGCAATTGCTGCGTCACACCCAACGCCATGCCGCGCGGAATGATTGTAACTTTGTGCACCGGATCAGCGTTTGGCACCTTCAGACCAACCAAGGTGTGGCCGGCTTCGTGATAAGCAGTGACGCGCTTCTCTTCGTTGGAGATGACCATGCTCTTGCGCTCGGCGCCCATCAGCACTTTGTCTTTCGCCAACTCAAAGTCGTTCATCGCCACCAGCTTCTTGTTGTAACGAGCGGCATTCAGCGCTGCTTCGTTAACAAGGTTCGCGAGGTCCGCGCCGGTAAAGCCGGGCGTGCCGCGCGCAATCACGCTGATGTCAACGTCTTCGCCCAGCGGGATCTTCCGCGTATGAACTTTCAAAATTCCTTCGCGCCCGCGCACGTCTGGTCGGGAAACAACCACACGACGATCAAATCTCCCCGGTCGTAACAACGCCGGATCCAGTACGTCGGGCCGGTTTGTTGAGGCGATAAGGATCACGCCATCGTTGGATTCAAAGCCATCCATCTCGACCAGCAACTGATTTAACGTTTGCTCGCGCTCGTCGTGTCCGCCACCCAGGCCGGCGCCGCGATGACGGCCAACGGCGTCGATCTCATCGATGAAGACAATGCACGGCGCGTTTTTCTTGCCCTGTTCAAACAGGTCGCGTACGCGCGAGGCGCCTACGCCCACAAACATCTCAACAAAGTCGGAACCGGAAATTGAGAAGAAGGGAACGTTGGCTTCGCCGGCAATTGCTCGCGCCAGGAGAGTTTTGCCAGTTCCCGGCGGGCCCATCATCAGGACGCCTTTGGGAATGCGACCGCCCAGTTTCTGAAACTTTTGCGGCTCCTTGAGAAATTCGATGATTTCCTGAAGCTCTTCCTTGGCTTCTTCTACGCCCGCCACATCTTTAAAGGTGACGCGCTTCTGCTGGTTATTCAAAAGTTTCGCGCGCGATTTACCAAACGAGAGCGCTTTGTTGCCGCCAGACTGCATTTGGCGCAGCATGAAAACCCAGATACCAATAATAAACAGAAGCGGCGCCCAGGTTATGAGCATCGGCCAGATGTAACTGCTGCTGCCGGAGTCGTCTTCAAACTTAGCAACCTTGGTTTTGCCGTCAATCTTCTCCTGCGATTTGTTGTAAATCGTGTTCTTTATCTGATCGCTGGTTAGTTGAATGCGATATTCCTGATTTTGGGTATCGACAGCGATCGCCTCGTTTTGTTTGAGGGTCAACTGCTTTATCTCGAACGCATCCATTTTCTGAGTAAGAGCGCCCAAATCGATAGCCTGCACATTCTTGCCCGAAGGATTTACCAGCTTATAAAGCAGCAACGCCCCGGCAATAATCAGTAACCAAAAAACTATTTGTCTTGCTGTGGAACTCAAAGTCATTAACGCCTCCGACTGCGATCATACCCTATCCGGCAAGCTTTGTCTCTCGCCTCTGCCAACCGGTTTACATCAATATATGGACAACTTTGCCGCTCCGCTTGGATGCGCAACGTAACCCGGCTGGTTGTGCTGTCCAATGTCGGCACCGGCTTAGAACCCCGAACGGCCGGCAAGTTCCTCGCCCGATTTCTGCGTGTGCCGTCCTGCAAAAAGCGAAAACCGCCGTCTTTTGCCCGGCGGTGTCAACGCCTTGAAAGTTTAGAGGTCGCGGCGCGCTTTTTCAATCCTTTTTCCGAGGTCGGCCGAGACGTGCCTGTAGGCCGGCCTTCCCGGGCCGGGCGTTTTGAGCTGAAAACTTCCAAAAACTGCCCATTTCGCATAACTCTAAAACCTCCCGGCAGCTCGGCCACGCTGCCGCCGCGGCCGTTTAGCAGCCTTTCAACTGCCAGCAGGTGGCTCCTTTCCACCCGCAGCAGATTGCCGCGCGCCTCGCTGAGCCACTGCCGCAACGCTCTTCGCCGCACCGCCGCAGGCGCTTGCAACAGAATCTTTACGCTTAACGAGGGCAAATTGGTTTCAATATTAGTTGGCTGATCATTTGCGGACTCGCCCGTCGCCAGCTTCAGCAACCCTTCAGCCTGGTCGGACAATGCAGCCGCATCTTCACTAAGCAGGCTGGCAGTGCGGCCGAGGGCTTCGACGATGCGGTTATTGAAGGTCTGCATCAATGGCAACAGTTGTTTGCGCACCTTCACGCGCGAGAACGTCTCATCGTCGTTCATGGCATCAACCCGAAACTCCACCCCGCGCCTGCGGCAATAATCCTCCGTATCGCTGCGCCTGGCCCACGAAATGAGCGGGCGCACGAGCTTCACCGGTGAACCGTCTTTAATGCTGCGCACCGGTAGCGTGCCGCTCAACCCTTCGGCAGCACTACCGCGCAGCAGGCGCAGCAAGACCGTTTCCGCTTGATCGTCGAGCGTGTGTGCACTCAGTACCAGATCCGATTTGTTCTTGTTGGCTGTCCTGAAAAGAAAGTCGTAGCGCTTGGTGCGCGCCGCCTGCTCGAGATTTGCTACGGGTTTGCCGGCTGCAGTTTTGAGTTGGGCTTTGCCGATTACAACTTTGTGGCCCAAGTCCTTTGCCAGCTTTGTCACCCAGCGCGCATCGCTCGAACTGTCTGGCCGCAAGTCGTGATCGAGATGGGCCACAATCAATTTCACGCTCAGCTTGTTGCCTTTAATCAACTCGTCAAGCACGAGCAGCAAGGCAGTTGAATCTGCTCCACCCGACACGCCAACAACGATGATCTCGTCAGCCGTGGGAAGCCCGAGCTCTTTCCATGCTGAGCGCAAGCGTATTGCAAACTTCGAAATTGAAGCGCGCCGTACGTACAGAACTTCTGGTGATCTCGTTGGCCGTTTCATGGCGTGAACCGATTGTCTGGGGGCGGCGTGTTTCAGTCAAATTACCCCGTAAGGACTTCTGGTTTTGGTTTTAACCTCTCGCGTTCCCAAGGTCCGAAGGACCGGTATTTAGTAGCCCCGTCCGTCAGGGCGGGGTAGATGTGAGGATTGTTACATGAGCGCCGAAGGTGCGGAAGTGTTTGTGCCGGCCCTTCGGGCCTAGCATTCATGAAATGACCCCCTCTTACGGACGGGGCTACTAACTGGCGGTCCTTCGGCGCTATGAGCACAGATGCTCAGAGGTTGACTCAGAAACAAGTCTCTCAGGTGAGGAAGGGTGGGTTAGCACCCCAGCCGGGGCTGCCCCGCCGGGGACCCCGCCTTGCCCCCGCTTTGGATGGAATGGCATTCAACGATAGCGGAGGCAAGCCACCCTTCCCAACCATGAGATCCCTGATCTTGATTTATCTTCTGAGTGTTTGAATGGTGATAGTGAGCAGTTTACAGTTCACGATTTACAAGCTACATTTACTGCTAAAGCTTCCCCGCAAATTACAATACGTTGAGGTTAAGAATGAAATTCCGAGCACTTCTGTGCGCACTAATCCTGGCGCTTTTTACTTTCCAAGCGATTCCCGTTCACGCCGTAGACGAAGGAATGTGGACGTTCAACAACGTCCCCAAAGTCGACATCAAACAGAAATATGGTTTCGACGTTACTGACGAATGGTTACGCAAAGTGCAGCTCGCTTCAGTGCGCTTTCCTAATGGTTCTGGTTCGTTTGTCTCGCCCACTGGCTTGGTGCTGACGAATTATCACATCGTGGAAAAAGCGATTGGCGACGCCAGCACGGCGGAAAAAGATTACGCAAAAGAAGGTTTCGTCGCGCACAAACAGTCGGAGGAGTTGAAGGCCCCGGACCTTTTCATCGACGTGCTGATGAGTATTGAGGATGTAACTGAGCGCGTGAACGCTTCCGTCAACGGCAACATGTCTGCTGCCGACGCCAACGCTGCCAGAGGCGCCACGACCCGTGCTATTGAAACTGAATCAACTCAGGCGACTGGATTTCGCAGCGACGTGGTAACGCTCTATCAGGGCGGCATATACAATTTGTACCGCTATAAGAGATACGACGATATTCGCGTTGTGTTTGTGCCTGAATTTCAAGCCGCTTTCTTTGGTGGCGATCCGGACAATTTCAACTTTCCGCGCTTCAACATCGACATGGCCCTCGTGCGCGTTTATGAGAACGGGCAGCCGCTGAAAGTTGAAAACTATTTCAAGTGGTCAAAAAAAGGTGCGCGAGCTGGCGAGCTGGTTTTTGTTACCGGCCATCCGGGTTCCACGTCACGGCTGGACACAGTAGGCCATCTCGAGTCGCTGCATGACAACACCATTCCTTTGATACTGCGCATGCTGCAATCGCGCCAGGTGGCGTTGAAGGCATACATGGCCCAGGGCGCAGAACAAAACCGGCGCGCAGAAAATGAGCTGAACAGCGTCGAGAATTCCATCAAGGTTTACAAAGGACAAGTCGAAGGCTTGAGCGATCCCAAGGTAATGGCCAAGAAACGCAAGGCCGAGCAGGCGCTGAGAAACTCAATCGCGGCGGATCCAAAGAAGCAACAGGAATACGGCAGCGCCTGGGAAGCAATCGGTAAAGGACGCAAGGCCCTTGGCAGCTACGAACGCGACCGGCGATTTTTGGATTTGAACGCCGGCTTTTACACGTCGCTTTATGGTTATGCGCGCACCTTGGTGCGGCTGGCCGAAGAAAATGAAAAGCCAAATGCAAAGCGGCTGCCTGAATACAGCGATGCGCGTCGCGGCGGTCTTGAAGCTGCACTGTATTCAACTAATCCCATCTATGACGATCTTGAGAAGATAAAATTGGCCAGCTCGCTGGCGTTCCTGCAAAAGGAGTACGGCTCCAACAGCGAGATGGCGAAGAAAGTTCTCAAGGGCAAAACTCCCGAAGCGCGCGCCGCGGAGTTGATCGACGGCACGAAACTTAAAGACGTCGCGTACCGCCGCCGACTTGCAGCCCTTGGACGAAAGGGTATTGATGAATCAAAGGACCCGATGATTGAGCTGGCTGAAAGCGTGGACAAGGAAGCGCGCGCAGTGCGGCAACGCTATGAAGAGGAAGTGGTGGCCGTTGAGCGCGCCAACTATGCAAAGATCGCGAAGGCATTGTTTGAGCAGCAGGGAACCAAGCTCTATCCCGACGCAACCTTCACGCTGCGTTTGTCATACGGCGCGGTGAAGGGTTATCGCGAAAACGGAAAATTCGTGTCGCCGTTTACTACATTGGGCGGGCTCTACGCGCGTTCAAATCAATTTCACCACGCGTTTCCCTACAACCTGCCGCCCCGCTGGAATGCAAAGCGCAAATTTGTAAACCTGCGAACGCCGTTCAATTTCGTTTCTACCAACGACATTACCGGCGGCAACAGCGGCTCGCCGACTATTAACAAGAACCGCGAGCTGGTGGGTTTGATCTTTGACGGCAACATTCAATCGATTGTTGGCGACTTTGAGTATGATGAATCAATCAACCGTTCGATTTCGGTAGACGCACGCGGCATGCTGGAGATACTGCGAAAAATCTTCGGCGCCAACGAAGTCGCCGCGGAACTGCTGCGCGGGTAGGTTGGTGGAGA
>JBDUCC010000182.1:0-6184 GCA_040003675.1 bacterium
TATGCCGGGACTATTCGAAGTAATGATCGAACGCAACTTCTCGAGCGCGCATCAACTGCGTGGCTATAAAGGGAAGTGTGAAAACTTGCACGGCCACAACTACAAGATCGAAATTTATGCGCGCGGGCGCGAACTCGACAATATTGGTTTGCTAGTCGACTTTGTGGAACTGAAAGCAGCCGCCGATGAAGTGGTCCAATACCTGGATCATCGAAACATCAACGAGCTCGATCCGTTCGTGGAACTACAACCCTCAGCAGAGAACCTGGCGAAATATGTTTTAGAACGCGTTGCTTCAAAGGTCGGTGACGAGCGCGTGCAGATTTATAAAGTGCGGTGCTTTGAGACGCCCACGAGCGTGGCAACTTACCAGGTGGAATAACTGCTCTTGTGCGGCTTTACCGCGTTCCGTGCGGAATGGCTCCGCCTTTCCGTAGCATTGAAAGATTTATAGGAGTATTAGCCGGTAAGGCAAAGCCTTACCGCACGGAAGGCGGCAAAGCCGCTTGCCCGCTTTTCACGCTTCGTCAGCCATGACAGGCATGCTCTGTACAAACACCGGCGTTGATTCTTCTTCTCGGTACTCTGGCACTCGTCGCTCTTCAGTTCTGTCTGCAGTGCTGACAGCTTTCCTCATGTAAGGCTTCTCGCAGAATCTGAAAAACAACCAGGCAAAAGCAATCGTTGCGGGCACCACGATGGCAAGTGCGTTCACGATCGGTGGAAGTTCCTTGATGGTGAACGACCAGGAAAGCATGATCACCAATTCATGGGTGAGATACAGAGAATAGGAAAAGACTCCGACGGTCGCAGTCGCGGCAACTCCCTTTGCAAAAAGCCGGCGTAGCGCCCCGGGCTCGCGTAGTTGCGTGAGCCATGCGTGTTCGGCACTGACCACACGATTCACCACCACGAAAAACCCGAACCCCCACAGGGGATGCATCAGCAGCCAGGCCAGAGTGTGCGGCAGCGTGTCTTTCTGCGTGTTCGGCAATACCGTCGAAATGCCGGAGGCCAAAATAATCGCGGCGCCTCCCAGCCATAGATTTCGACTCCAGCGCGGCAGTTGCACAATGCCAAATGATGCCTCCACCGCAATCGCGCCCAGCGCCCAAGTGAACCAGTGCACCGCCGCCGCTTCCGGTACGGGCACACCAAGCCCCTTCCAAACCCATATCGCATGACTTAAGAAAAACCAGCAAGGCCGAGCCAGCGCACAAATCGTCAGAGTTACTGTCCAGCCCCAGCGCTTGCGCAGAAACAGCAATAGAAAGTATGCGAGGTAAAGTTGCTCTTCGATGGCCAGCGTCCAGAAAACTCCGTTGATGCTGTAGCAGGTTTGCGGATCGAGGTTATGAAGCATCAGCAGATGCATCACAACGTCGTAAACAAAAAAATGAGTGACATTGATGCCAGAGGTTAACGCCGCCATGAGCATGAACAAAGCAAAGGCAATCAGGTATGGCGGGTAAAGCCGGCGAATGCGCCGCCTCCAGAATGGACCGAACTGAATTGGCTTTTCCTGGCTCGAGGCCTTCGACTTGGCCCATTGCAGGTGAATGCAGAATCCGGAGATGACGAAGAAAAGGAAGACTCCGACGTAACCGAATGAACTGAGGAACTGGAGCAGCTTGACCGGCCAGTGAAATAAGTTTTGCGGTATGGTCGATTGAGACTGCGATACAGCGTGATAAAGCACAACGCCCAGCGCGGCCAAGCCACGAAGGGCATCGATGCTCTGAAGACGGCCTGTTGCCGGCAGGTTCTGAAGCGGTTTCATTGCGACGGTCGCAGCAAAAAGTCTATCGGTTTCGCAAATCGAGAGGTCGTTGTGGTTTCAAATGCGAGATTTATGCTGAAACGAGGGCGGCCACGTCAATGTTGTATTTTCTTATTTTGCTGTAAAGCCGCGGGCGATAGATGCCCAGCAGGTTAGCCGCGGCCTGCTTGTTTCCGCCGGTGCGTTGCAATGTCTTCTCGATCACGAGGCGCTCGATGTCTTCGAGTGTCATGTTGGGCGGCACGTCCCAACCGGCGCCCGCCGGCGACCCTTCCGGCAGCGAGCCATTATCAAATGGCAGATCAACTGGCTCAATCCGATTTGCTTTTGCAAGTAACACCGCTCGTTCGATCACATTTTGCAGCTCGCGCACATTTCCGGGCCAGGTATGCGAAAACAACCGTTGATAAGCAGCCTGCGAAACGCCGCCAATGGCGCGGTCGTATTTCTTCGCATACATTTGCAGGAAGTGTTCAGTTAGCAACTGGATGTCGTCGCTTCGCTCGCGCAAAGGCGGCACGTGGATGGTGATCGTCGAGATGCGATAGAAGAGGTCGTCGCGCAAAAGTCCATCGCGAATGGCGTCAGCAGGCGGCCGGTTGGTTGAGGAGATCAGCCGGAAATCAACAGCGTAAGTTTTTTCCGAACCAATCTTTCTGTAACTGCGCTCCTGCAATACGCGTAGAAGTTTTGGCTGAAGTTCAACCGGCATTTCTGCGATTTCATCCAGCATTAACGAGCCTCCGGCCGCATGCTGGACCAGGCCCTCTTTATCGGCATGCGCGCCCGTGAACGCGCCTTTTGTATGGCCAAACAGCTCAGACTCGATAAGTTCTTTTGGCAGCGCTGCGCAGTTAACCTTAATGAACGGTTTGCGCGCGCGCAGCGAATTGTAATGGATAGCGTTGGCGATCAATTCTTTGCCGGTACCCGATTCACCGACGATCAATACGTTAGCGTCCGACTTCGCGACCGACTCGATGGTCTCATAGATTGTTTGCATCGATTTCGCTCCGCCGATGATGTTGAAGTATTCCGCCCGTGTCGAAAGCTGGCGCCGCATGTTTGCGTTCTCTGCCAACAACTCACGTTGCTTCAATGCGTTTTCCACTCGCAGATGAAGCTCTTCAAAATCGAATGGCTTGTCAACGAAATCAAAGGCGCCGGCTTTGGTGGCCTCGACCGCCTTGGCAACGGAGCCGTGGCCGGTGACGAAGATCACTTCAGTTGTCGGTCGCGCGTCTTTGATGTGACGCATAACCTCGAGACCGTCGATATCAGGGAGTTGTAAATCGCAAATCGCCAGGTGATGCCCACCCTGATCAAACAATTCGATAGCTTCGGCGCCTGTTGCCGCCGTATCGACCGAATAACCCTCTTCGACCAAATTCTGCTTCAACGAGTCCGTCATGCTTGGCTCGTCATCAACTATTAAAATTCGCAGTTCCTTCTTATCCACGAAGTATCCTCCCCTAACCGCATCCCTTTGATTACCCTGGTTTATGAAAACATGCCGTTGTAAAGCAAACTGTTAGTTTGCGGCGGCTCGTTGTCACTCAGGTTGAAGGCTCGGCAACCGACGCAAACTAACAGTTTGCTTTAACGATTAGCTGCTAACGAGTGGCAGGCGGACGCGCAAAGCCCCGTTACGCCGTTCGGCCGAACCGCCGTGGGCCTCGATTACGCGCGCCGCAAGCGACATGCGAATTTCATCAGTGCCCGCAAACGAACGAAACGGATCGTGATCGACGGAATCCAGCACTTGCCAGTCGATGACGACGTCATGGCCCAAACTTGTCTTATCGCTGCTTAAGTTAACCTTCAACGGACCTTCCTTCTTTCCACTCTTGAAAAATTTTGCAGCGCCCAACGAAATTGACTTTAATGCCTCAGCCAACGACATGCTGTCGACGTCGCCGAGAAGTGGCGCGGGGCCAGCTTCTATAACCAGCGGTACTGCATCAGTGGTTTGTGCGTCGGCATTTCCATTCAAACTTTCAATGACTCCGAGCAGTATCTGCTGCAAATCCATCGGGCCTTGCTTCTTGAGGGTAAGTGGCTGGCCGTACTCGGAAAGCAGCGAGAGATCCGCAGCCGTCCGGTCGATACCCGAGATCAGTTTTTTGATTGTCTCCAACTCATCAGCAGGTCGCTCGCCCTTTTCCAGTCGCTTGCGAAGGAACGTGGCATAGAGTTTGAGACCATTTAACTGATTCTTGAGATCGTGAACGATTTGGACTGAAGCCCGTCCGAGTTCCTGCAGGGAACGATTGTCCTCTGTTTCTGACAATAATGGCTTCATTTAGATCGGGCGATTTCGCCGGATTCCTTTAAATCGGCTTGGGGGAAAAGTAATGCGGCAGCGATGTGTACTAATTGAACTCGAACACACGAACCTCGATATGTCGTATTTCGGTGCGCGATCTTAGCAAAAAAGAGTTGCGTATTCTAGTGATACAGCGACGCGCTTGAGGTTCGAGGTAGGGAAAAGTGAATGTAAGTGCTGAATTGATCGAGGAAAAAGGGCAACCACCGGTGCACCATAACAACGATGTAGCAACGGTACTATTGGTCGAAGACACGGAAGACAACCGGCAAATGATGGGACGCCTGCTCGAAATGAGCGGTTTTAGGGTTGTTGAAGCGACAAACGGGCAGGAAGCTGTGGAAGCTGCCGCTCGTGAGAATCCCAAGATAATTCTGATGGACCTGAGCCTGCCGTTTATTGATGGACTGGCCGCCACCCGCCGAATTCGCAGTCTGCCTGGCCTGAACAAGGTGCCAATCGTTGCCGTATCTGCCCACGACACTGCTGACTTCCACCAGGAGGCGCTTGCAGCAGGCTGTGACGCCTACCTTACCAAGCCGATCGATTTTTCCGAGCTGGAAGAAGTAATGCGCCGCGTAATGTCGAGCGGGCACTAAAGAAAGTCTGCCGAACTCGAAAACCCGGGAACCATATTTCAGGTTATGGTTGTCTAAAGCGGGCGAGAGTGTAGGCTCGCCATTGCAAAACCGGATCGGCAGCAACTAGAATTCACCACTTCCTATGGCCACCTCTGAGCGACAGATTTCCGGATCAAACGACGATTCCCGTCGCAAGTTGATCATTATCGTTGCTGTTATTGCAGCAATAGTAATCGCCGTGGTTTTCTACTTCCTAATGCGTGCCAGCGGCGGCGGCTCGGTTGAGCCCACCCTGGCGAACGCGATTCGCACCGGTTCGCCACAGTTCAAGGAGTTTCAATCAAAGATAGTTGTTGATGAGGTTGAAGCCGACGAAGCGAAGCGAGCGCTAGGTGACATCGTGATGAGTTTGCACGGCACAGTTCGCAACTTCAGCGGCCGGACTTTGAACGGTTTAGAAATAACAGCCTCAGTCGTAAACCATCAGGGAGAGCCCGTGAAGCAGCGCACAGTCGTGGTCATTCCGGCAAGACAACCAGAGCTTGAACCCAACAGGACCATGCCGGTTCAGGTAATGCTCGAAGGAATGACCGATTCTGACGATCGAGCGAACATCCGCATGGAAGTAACCGGCTTCACATTTAAATAAGTAATACACGGTTGTGAAGGTGGCGAACGCGCTGAAGCGAAAAACCGGCGCCGGCGTGGTCCTAGCTCGTCCCATCGTCGCGCTTCTTTTGACTACGGGCTACACCTTCATCTTCGCCACCGCGACAGGTACTCTGAGTATTGTGGCCCACGAATCGAAGAGTTCCGCTCGGACTATTATGAGCAATTGACGCCTTATTCAAGCAGTTTAGAGTACAACCTTTAGGTTGCACGGCTGGGAATGGACGCAAGCTCAAGCTTGCACTCTGAACCGCTGGAACCTTGCGCAGGTTAGCTTTCCCTTGCTGGTTCATCCAGAAACAGTTCTTCGAGGGATTGCTTAAGGGGTTGGACTGAAACCAACTTGGCCCCTGCTTTTCTCAACTCCTTAAGAACCAGGTCTACATCTTTCTCGTCTTCTACTTTGATGCGAACGCCGCCCGCCGTTCCATTCACTTCGCATTGCTTAAGCCCAGCAAGCTGACTTTTTAGATTGGCCACATCGGTTCCAGTCGCCACAATTTCCAGTTGATCGCGATCTACTGCACTCTCCTGCAGCTCGTTGAGATAACCTAAATGAGAGAGACGCCCGCGCTTCAAAATTGCGATACGATCGCAAAGTATCTCGATGTCTGACAGAATGTGCGAACACATAAAGACGGTCTTTCCTTCTTGTTTAAGAGCCGCTATTAGATCGCGAACTTGTCTTCTACCGATCGGGTCAAGTCCGCTCATTGGCTCATCAAGAAAAACTACCTCGGGATCGTTGACCAGTGCCTGAGCCAAACCGACGCGCTGCAACATGCCTTTCGAAAACTTTCGCAACTGCGTGTTCCATTTGCTTTCGTC
>JBDUCC010000183.1:0-6110 GCA_040003675.1 bacterium
CGAGTCTCGCGTCCATTTTGTTCAATAGGTCCTGGATATTATCACTTAAAAACAGCTGGCCCAATGTAGAATTTTATACCGCAAGCATTAAAAGATGGCGTGCCGGATCACCTGTGCTATTCTTCCCGCGTAAGTTAGGGACACGCATGCCGGTAAACTCAGACAAACCACAACTTGGGGAAAAAAGACGTTGCCCGCTCGGTCGCCCTCTATTGTGACATCCATACTCTCGCGTTACTCCGCCCGGTTTTTCCTCAAGCGTGCAATTCAATCGCTTCTGCTGATCCTCGTTCTAATCGCGATCAATTTTCTATTGATTCATCTGGCTCCGGGTGACCCCGTCCATTTGCTCGCGGGGCAGAGTGGCGACCAGAAGTATTATGAGTTCATTGGCGCGAAATTTGGTTTGAATCAACCGCTGCCAAGGCAACTTTGGATTTACCTGACGAGCGTTCTTCGCGGAGACTTGGGATATTCACTCGGCTATCAGCAGTCAGTTCTCCGCGTGATCGTCAGCCGCATCCCGGCAACACTCCTTTTAACGATAAGCGCTGTCCTTATTTCGTCCGTCACTGGAGTGGTGGCTGGCGTAGAAGCCGCTCGCCGGGAAAACTCCTTAATTGATCGCTCGATAAATACCTTTGCGTTAGTGGGCTACTCTGTACCGTCGTTTTCCGTAGGCCATCTACTGCTTATCGTGTTTGGGCTCCGCCTCGGCCTCTTCCCTATCCAGAATTTGTCGTCGGCCACTCATGAGTTGACGGGCCTGATGTACGGCCTCGACGTGCTGAGTCACCTTGTATTGCCGGTCACAACGCTCGCCGTTGTTTACGTCGCTCAGATCATGCGTCTGACCCGCACCTCGATGCTGAACGTGCTCAGTGAAAACTTTGTTACTGCTGCTCGCGCCAAGGGGTTGTCAGAGGGTCGCGTGTTGTATGGGCACGCGTTGCGAAACGCGCTGCTGCCGATTGTTACAGTTGTCGGCCACGACTTTGGGATGTTGTTGAGCGGCGCCGTGCTCGTCGAGACAGTATTCGCCTGGCCCGGCCTCGGCAGGCTGATGCTTGATGCGCTGGCCATGCGCGATTACCCAGTCCTGATGGGACTATTCCTTATGATTTCCGTGTGCGTCATTTTGGTGAATTTCATTGTGGACCTGACTTACGCCGCGCTTGACCCGCGCATCCGTTATGGACGGACCAGCAAACTAGTCAGGAGACGATTAATAAACGCGCGCGAAAAATCATGATGATTTGGCGAAGAATAAAAAGCAGACGTATCGTGCTGGCCGCAATCGCGCTGCTCGCGCTATTTATCTTCGCGGCCGTCTTCGCCGGGCAGATTGCGACGCATGACCCACAGCGGACTTCTGACGAAAGTTTGCGCCCTCCTTCCGCCGCATATCCCTTTGGTACCGACGATCTCGGACGGGACATCTTTAGCGGAGTGGTTCATGGCGCCAGAGTTTCCCTCGCGATTGGGGTCACGGTCGCAGTTTTGAGCGGACTCATAGGAGTATTGGTTGGACTGACCGCCGGCTACGCCGGCGGACTTGTCGACGATCTATTAATGCGTCTAACCGAGCTTTTCCTTATTCCGCCCCGGTTCTTTCTGGCGCTCGTTATCGCTGCACTCTTCGGCTCAACTTTTTTCACACTCATCGTCGTGTTAAGCGTTACTTATTGGCCGACGACCGCGCGCCTGGTCAGGGCAGAGGTAATGTCACTTAAGGAAAGAAGTTTCGTCGAAGCCGCACGCGCCATGGGAGCCAGCCCGGCGCGGATCCTATTTCGCACGATCTTACCGAACGCGCTCCCGATAATCATCACCAATGTTGTATTAATGGTGGGTGGCGTGATCCTGGTCGAAGCAGCGTTGGAGTTTATCGGGCTCGGAGACAGCAACTACGTGAGTTGGGGTTACATGCTGCATAACGGAGAGCACTTCATGCGCGATGCCTGGTGGGTGATTTTCTTTCCGGCCCTCGCGGTTTCACTTCTCGTCCTGGCACTCAATACTGTCGGCGACGCCCTCAACCGTGCGCTTGATCCCAGGTCCAACGTCGCTAGTCTCGATAAACCAGCCTAAAGTGTTGTTAAGAGGTGTGATCTTTAGCTTGCGTGGTGCGCTAAAATCATTCTGCAGAAGTGTCTTCGACGCGTGGCGTCGGCGTGAATTTAGCCCGGCGTTTTAACGCCGGGTTTCAGGTTGTCGCGATGATTGTCGCGTAGCGACGATTGAATCCAACTCCAGCTTCAGGCGTCGCTGCGCGACGCGAACACCTCATTCATCTTTCCCGGCCTTGAAAGGCCTGGCTAAATTCGTACCGACGCTACGCGTCAAAAGAACAACTTCACAGCTTTCTCAAGATTGAAGTTCTAACCACCTGTGCAGACCGTTAGCTCCTCCGCATTCTTCTTTTCAAAAGCAAAGTTACAGGGAGGCAGACGATGACCACGGCTATAAGCAGGTAAAGTTTTCGACGCGTGAATGTGCCGCTTGTTTTATGAGCCTGACGGCCGCCGTCAGCCCACCAGGCATCCTGCGCAAAATAAACATTTGATTTCGCGCTCCACACATACATGCCCTGCAAACCCACGCGGTAAGCCGCCCCGGAGTTCGGCTCGTAGAGCCAGAAATAGGGAAGGTCTTTAACCAGCATGTCCTGCACTCCGAAGTAAAGTGACGCACGCTTGTCCTTGTCCAACTCGGAAGCGGCGGTAGCGAACAACTCATCTACGCGCGGATTGCGATACCCCGCGCCGTTGGAAAAAGGAATCGGGCCAATGTTTGAGGAGACGACCGTGCGTTTGACCCCAATATCCGGATCAGGGCCGTTCTCGAATGACGCAAATCCCAGATCAAAATCTTTTTTGATGTAAACAGCGTCAACAGCCGCAGCAAACTCCATGAGTTGCAGATCAACTGCGATGCCAACTTCGCGCAACTGATCGCGCAGGGCTTCCGCTACCTTCGCGTAAGAGGCGGCGTGAACAAACTTCAGGTGGAAACGTATGCCATCGGTTCCTGGTCGTTGTCCGGCTTCATCGAGCAGTTGATTGGCGAGAGCTACGTCGTGTTCATACTTCTGCACGTTAGGATTGTAGGCCCAGGCGAGCATGTGGGAGACAGGACCGGTCGCGACGATGCCTTGTCCGAACAGAAGCTTATCAACCAGGAATTGTTTATCGATCGCGTGTGCGATTGCCCGCCGCACTCGCAAGTCTGACAGAGGTGCACGCGTCATATTTGGAATAAGCGTTTCGACAGTGGCAAAGCCTTCGCGACCCTTATCGCTAACAACGACGCCGGGCATCTTTTTCAGTCGCGTAATGTCGAGAGGAGACGCACCCAGTAGATAATCAACTTCTCCACGTTCGAACGCGATCGTAGCCAGCGCGCCGGTAGGCATGACTTTGTACACGATGCGATCCAGATATGGTTTGCCCACCTTGAAATAGCGCTCGTTCTTCACGAGCGTAAGATGATCGCCCTTCAACCACTCCTGAAGCTTGAATGGCCCGCTGCCCACAGGATTTGTGTTGTGCGAATTCGTCAGCGGATCCGTTCCTTCGTACAAATGCTTCGGCATCACCGGCGCATTGGTTACGTCAACGAGTTTCAAAAAAGCTGCGTAGGGCTTGTCGAAGATGAAGACCACCGTGTGTGCGTCAGGAGTGTCGATGCGACGCAAGTTGTCACCGATTGAGGTGCGCGTGCGAGAGTGATACTTCAAAAGCAACTGCTCGAATGTAAATCGCACATCATCGGCAGTCACCGGCACGCCGTCGTGGAACACAGCTTTTGGTGCGAGGAAGAACGTATACGTCCGACCATCTGGTGAGACGTCCCAACGCTCGGCCAAGTCGGGAACTGGATTGAGTTCGAAATCGTGAGCCACAAGGCCGCTAAAGATAGAACCACAAATCTGATGTACCCCGCCTTGCGTTGTGATGGCTGGATTCAGTCCCCCTGGGTCGGAAGAGATCGCCACCACGACGCTGCCACCGTAAACAGGCTCATTGCCTAAGCTGGAAATCGAGAAGACGAATGTGAACGCGCAAATTGCGAATGTGAGAATTGCCCAATTTCTCATTCGGGTTGGCATTGCTATCCTTAGCGCAATTTGATCGCGCGGGTCAGGGTTTTGCGCGAACGGCGCAACCAAGCTCGTCTTGCCGGAACAATGCCAGTGTAATGTTCTAAGCGCAAGAGGCGCCTTGCCTGGCCAGCACTTTCTCAGGGCATCAAAGGTTCTTCTGTTCTGCTTTTCTTTGCAACTTCAGCGCGCGGCTGCCGCGCCACAACGGCAGGGCGCTTAGTGCGCAAGCAACAGGACACACCAGAAGTGAGTAGCGCATGACACCCGGGTTTACAGTTACTCCCAGCTTGTCGCTGAGTTTCCCAATCAACGGCGAGCCGATGCCATAAGCGCAAATATTTACCGTGGAAAAATAAATGCCGATGCCAAGTCCTCTTAAATGTGGACCGGCAATATCGTGCACGTCCGCCGCGGCTGGGCCCAACCACATCAACGCGAGACCAAACAAGACTGAATTCAAGAGCAACAGCACAATCAGGTTGTTGTTGAAGAGCAATACTAACCACAGCGGCACTGAGGCAATGGCAAGACCGGCGCTAAACATCATGCGGCCGCCTTTGCCAAATCTACGAAAGCGATCGGACATGTAACCGCCGAGGATCGTGACCGGCACGCCGACAACGATCGAGAGAGTGCCCGCGACCATGCCAATCGTACTCAAGCTCATGCCATGAACGCGCACAAAGAACGACGGCACCCAGATGCCCAGATTGTTCGAGGCTATTCCGAAGAGACCATAACCAAGATAGAGATATCTCAGTGGCACCGAGCTGAACAGAATCTTCCAATCCTTGCTGCTGAAATGAGCGAGCCCAGTTTCGGTTCGCCCGCGCTGTTGTTCGCGCAGGAAAAAAACAACGACCGCGAGCGCCAGACCGGGGAAGCCGAGAAAGTAAAAGGCATAACGCCAGCCAAAGTTTTGCCCGAGCCAGCCGCCAAGAAAAAATGCCAGGCCGCTACCGATGGCGATGCCTGACGAATAGATGCCCTGAACGGTCGCTCGCATGCGCGGCGGAAAGTAATCGCTTAACAAGGAGAGCGCGGCTGGTCCAAGTGTCGCCTCGCCCACCCCAACCATCAGACGACAGAAGAACATCGTCCAAAAGCCTTTTGCGAATCCGGTCAAACCTGAAAACAGACTCCAAACTGCAAGCCCGCCGGCGATCATATTTTTTCGCACCAGGCGATCGGCGAGGCGGCCAAACGGAATTCCCAGCAACGTATAAAAGATGACGAACGAAGTGGTGCCGAGCAGCGCCAGTTGCAGATCGGTAAACGCCATCTCCTTCTTAATAGGCGTAAATAAAATGTAGATCAGAGTGCGATCGAGGAAGTTGAGGACGTAAACGAAGGTGAGAATGATCAATGCGTACCAGGAATATGATGGGACTTTATCTGCAGTTGCTGGCGGTGCTTGATCCGATTTTTGAATTGGCTTAGTGCTCATCTTCCTTATTACACTCAACCGCCTCACTGGGACCGCGGGCGTCTCGCCCGCATCCATGGAATGCCACTTTGTCCGACTTGAAAGCTCAACTGGGACTGGAGTGAACGCGTTGCTTGAGGCGGGCGAGACGCCCGCGGTCCCAGTAGGAGCGACACGCTTACTTCCCAGTAATTCTTATTCCACTAGCACTACGGCCTCTCCGCGGATGAGCGTTTCGCCGTGTTGATTCTCGCAAACAGTCTCCAGCGTTACGATCGGCTTCCCTTCTTTGATCTTCGTCACCGTGACCTTTGCAGTGACGGCGTCACCCGGAAAAATTGGCGCGAGAAACTGAAGCGTTTGACTTAAGTAAATAGCACCTTGCCCCGGTAGCTTTGTTCCCAGCACCGTCGAGATTAGCGACGCTCCCAACATGCCATGCGCAATGCGACGACCGAATCTGGTCGTGCGTGCAAACTCATCATCGAGATGAACGGGATTAAAATCCCCGCTCAGTTCCGCAAACGCGCGAATGTCGGCGTCCGTTATCTCTTTTGATATCGAGGCTGTGTCTCCAAC
>JBDUCC010000184.1:0-6084 GCA_040003675.1 bacterium
GGCGGCCACATTTATCCGGGCATCGCGGTAGCAAAAGAAATTATGCGCCGCCATCCGGATTCTGAAGTTCAATTTGTTGGCACAGCGCGTGGGCTGGAAAACAAGTTGGTCCCCCAGGCGGGGTTTGAACTTTCGATCATTGACAGCGCAGGCTTGAAAAACGTTGGTGTCGCTGCCCGTGCCCGCGGCCTTTTGGTCCTGCCAAAAAGTCTGCGACAGGCGCGGTCGCTGCTTAACCGCTTTCACCCGGATATCGTCATCGGCGCGGGCGGTTATGTTTCGGGACCCGTTCTTTTAGCGGCGTCGCTCCGGAAGTTGCCAACGCTGGTTATGGAATCCAACGCGCTGCCGGGTTGGACCAATCGGGTGCTGGCGCGTTTTATTGGCAAGGCAGCAGTTTCGTTCGAGGCCGCGCTTCCGTTCTTTCGCGGCAAGGGCGTTGTTACCGGCAACCCGGTGCGGCGCGAGTTCTTTGAGATAGTGGAAAAGCAGAGCGACCCGACGCGCCTTTCGATTTTGATTTTTGGTGGCTCGCAGGGCGCACACGCAATTAACGAAGCGATGGTTGCCGCATTGCCACTGCTTGGTGAGGTCAAGAACAAGTTGCGGGTTACGCACCAAACCGGAGAAGCGGACTACGAACAGGCCGTCTCCGGCTATGCGAGCGAGGGCTGGAGCGAGCAAGTAAAAGTTAAGAAGTACATCGATGACATGGTGGCAGCTTTTGCCGAAGTGGAACTGGTAATTTGCCGAGCCGGCGCGACGACCACCGCAGAATTGATTGCGGCCGGCAAGGCTTCGCTAATGATTCCGTTTCCATTTGCAGCCGACGATCATCAGAGAAAGAACGCGGAAGCAATGGAGACTGCCGGAGCGGCGCAGATGATCCTGCAACAGGACTTATCGCCGCTAAGACTGGCGGACGAGATCAAGAGACTTGCGAATGATCCGGAAAGAGTAACAGCCATGGGTCACGCAGCACGCAGGCTGTCGCGCGGCGATGCCGCGGCCCAGGTGGTTGATCTGGTTGAGGGAATGGTGGAAGGCAGAAGGCAGTAGGAAGAAGGCAGAAGGCGGAATACCAAATTTCAAATTCCAGATTCCAGATTCCAAATTTGAAGAAACGAAAAACGAAAAACGAAAAACGAGAGACCAGAGACCAGAGACCAGAGACCAGAGACCGAAGACCGAAGACCAACTGACTACTGACTACTGACCAAAAACGTGTTCCGTCGCATTCAACACATTCATTTTGTCGGCATTGGCGGCATCGGCATGTCTGGTATCGCCGAAGTGCTGGTCAATCTCGGCTTCCGTGTTTCGGGCTCCGACGCCAAACGCTCCAGCGCGACGGATCGCCTGCAACAGATGGGAATCGATTTCGCTGAAGGACACAACGGAGAAAATGTGGGCGATGCTCATGTAGTTGTTCGCTCAACCGCAGTGCGCGATGACAATCCCGAAATTATCGAAGCGCACCAGCGCTCAATTCCGGTTATACCACGCGCCGAGATGCTGGCGGAACTAATGCGGCTCAAGCCGCACACGGTTGCGGTCGCCGGTTCGCACGGAAAGACTACAACTACTTCCATGGTCGCCACTGTACTTGGTCACGCAGGAATGGATCCGACGATTGTGGTTGGCGGCGTGGTCGGCGCTTTCGGATCAAATGCGCACCTGGGCACGAGCGATTTGATGGTGGTTGAGGCTGACGAAAGCGATCGCTCGTTCCTGATGCTGATCCCGACCCTCGCCGTGGTGACCAACATCGATCGCGAGCACATGGACTACTACCACGACATGGATGACGTTCGCACCTGTTTCACGAAATTTGTAAACAGCGTGCCCTTCTACGGCGCGTCGATTCTTTGTCTGGATGATCCAAATGTGCAGGCTATCATCCCGCACATCGAACGGCGGCGAATCACGTACGGGTTGAGCGCGCAGGCCGACATCTCCGCGCACAACATTCGTTACGACCAGAGTTTCGGTTCTGTCTTTACTGTTTGGCATGGCGCCGATGTTGTCGGCGACATCACCCTGCGCGTGCCGGGCCTGCATAACGTTTACAACGCGCTGGCAGCAATCGCGGTCGGCTTTGAACTGGATGTGCCTTTTGAGCAAATCGCAGAAGCGCTGACCGCATTTACTGGAGCCGGCAGACGCTTTCAGTTCAAGGGTGAGACGAATGGGGTAATGGTCGTAGACGATTACGGTCATCATCCGACCGAAGTAAAGGCGACGCTGGCAGCGGCCAAGATCGGCTCAGGCGGCAGGCGCATCGTCGTGCTGTTTCAGCCGCATCGCTATAGCCGCACTCACGACCTGATGGAAGAGTTCGCGCGGTCTTTCAATAATGCCGACACGCTTTTTATCACGGACATCTATGCGGCAAGTGAAGATCCAATTGAAGGAACTACCGCTGAGACGTTGACCACAGCCATCAAGCGTTTTGGCCACAAAGATGTGCGTTACATCGGTGCGCTTGAAAATGCCGCCGCCGCTCTACGAGATTTCGTGCAACCCGGCGATTTGGTTTTGACCTTGGGAGCGGGGACGGTAAGCCGCGTGAGCGATCAATTGCTCGAACTACTTCGCGAGCGAACTGAAGCAAAGAGCGTGTAAAGCAAACTACCACCACCCCAGGCGGGGCTGCCCGCGCGGGGACCCCGGGTTATTTTGCGGTCGAGGCGGGGAAATGTCAGGGTCACAGAAGTAGCGCTTGGTAATAACGTTAATGAGCGACGACGAAAACAAATTCCGCCAACGCGACCAATCACTCGAAGAGATTGTGTCGCGGCTTGGCGTGCGTGCGGAACGAGGGCGTCGTTTTGCTGAGTTAACCAGCTTGCGCGTGGGTGGCGCAATCGATTGGGTCGTGTCGCCGGAAAATGAAGCGCAGGCCGCTGCGGTGGTCCATGCGATGGACGAGGCGGGTATCGGTTGGCGAGCACTAGGTTCAGGAAGCAACATTCTTGCCGACGACGGTAATCATCGGTACGTAGTGTTAAGTCTTAAAGAACTAAAAGGTGAATTGGAATTTGACGGGGAGCGTGTGTCGGTGCCTGCCGGTTATTCACTACCGCGGCTTTGCATCGATGTATCGCGCCACGGCCTGTCGGGAATCGAGGGTTTGGGCGGTATTCCGGGAACAGTCGGTGGCGCGCTTTGGATGAACGCAGGCGCTTATGGACACGAGATAGGAACTGTTACCGAAACTGTGCGCGTGGCGCGCGAAGGAAAAGTAGTTGAGATTCCTGGGAATGAAGTGCAATGGAATTACCGGCACACGTCGTTTAAGGAAGGCGAACTCCTGTTGGGAGGAACGCTGCGGTTGACGCCTGACGATCCGGAAAAAATTCGCGCGCGCATGGAAGACGCAAAATCGCGACGCCTGGCAACGCAACCACATGGCTCGCGCTCCGCCGGCTGCTTCTTCAAAAATCCACCGGCAGCGACCGTTGGCACCGGCAAGATGATTGACGAGATGGGCATGAAGGGCGCGCGCAAGGGCAGCGCGGTAGTTTCTCCGGTGCATGCGAACTTCATCGTCACCGAAGAGGGCGCGAAAGCCGAAGATGCGCTGGCGCTTGCCGAAGAAGTACGTGAACGCGTTAAACGTGAGCACGGCATCGAGTTGGAATATGAAGTGGAACTCTGGCGGGCGAACGAAAACAAGGACAGCCGCACGAGCGACGTCACGGAAGAAAAGGAGCCGACATGAGAGAGCAGGTCATCGCACAAAAAGTTGGCAACCGCTCGGGTATTAGCGGTCAACGACGTTCTGGAGCGGCAACACAAAAGCCCGCAAGGCGTGAAAGTAGCGGCGAGCGTTTCAGCGCACGCTTGCGAGCCCTGCTTGGTTATGTTCCTGCGTTCCTGAAACTGGCGCTGGCGATCGTTATCGGTGTGGTCGTTTTTGCCGGCTATCGTGCCGCCGCTTCAGCCAGTTTTTTTCAATTAAGAACTGTTGAAGTGCAGGGCACGTCGCGTTTGCAGCCGGGGGAAATTCAAGCGTTGGTGAGGCAGTCCGTCGACCGCACGGGTGTCTGGCAAGCTGATCTCGACGGCGTCACCGAACGCATCGAAAGGCTGCCCTGGGTGAGAACAGCAGTCGTTTCGCGAGTGTTGCCCGACGGAATTCGCGTGCGCATTACCGAGCGCGCGCCACGCGCGGTGACGCGAACCTCCGTGGGAAGGTTCCGCTGGGTTGACGAAGACGCCGCCTTGCTCGGCGAGATGCAGCCCTCGGACCAACTACCGATGTTCTTCCTAAGAGGCCTTAATGACGAAGACTCTGAATCCGCACGAGCTGAAAATCGTGAGCGAGTGGCGAAATTTCTGGAGTTGCAACAGGCCTGGGACGATGCTGGACTTTCAGAGCGCGTCAGCGAAGTGAACCTTATGGATCTTCGTGACGTGCGCGCACAACTGGCGGGCGACAACTCGCAGATTGAAGTAAGACTGGGATCGCGCGATCAAGCCCAACGGTTGAAGGGAGCATTGAAGGCGCTCGATTCGAACGACGACATCCCGAACCGCGTCTTGATTAGTTACATCGATATGAGTCTCGGTAATGGTAAGGCGATCGTGGGCCTCACTTCCGGCGCCCATACAACGGCCGACGGAGCTGAAACGCTTAACGCTGCAACTGAAGCTGCGGCTGTTGAGCCGGTGAGCGACAAGAAAAAAGTCGAAAGGCCTTCAACTGCGCCACCGCGCGCTAAAGCTAATACTGACAATCGGAGAATTGTGACGGACAAGACGAAAAAGGATCGCAATGAGCGATCCAAAAAAGCTGATAAGAAATCGGACAAGTCGCAAGCTGCGGCACGCCGCAAACAATGATCGAGAACGTTTTCCTGAAGGAGTCCTGCTGAATGGCCAAGCGAACACAACACACCATCGGCCTCGACATTGGCACGAGCCGGGTGACGTGTATTGCTTGCGAGCCGGGCGAGAGCGGACTGCTCGAGATCGTTGGTATCGGCGAAGCGGAAGCGCGCGGACTTCGTAAAGGCGTGATTGTGAATCCGGAAGCCGCGGTCGATTCGATCAAAAGAGCGGTTGATGAAGCGGAACGGATGAGCGGAATACAAGCGGAAGAAGTGACCATCAATCTTGCCGGCTCGCACATTCTTGGGTTTAACGGACAGGCGATCGTGGCAGTGTCGGGAAGAGATCGCGAAATCACTCCCGAAGATGTGCGCCGGGCAATCGATTCAGCCTGCGCGATTCAACTGCCTGCCGGGCGCGAAATTGTCGACCGCCTGCCACAGGAGTTTATTGTGGACGACCAGGATGGAATTAACGATCCAGTGGGAATGATTGGCGCGCGTCTGGCCGTCAAGGTTCACATCGTGACCAGTCCAGTTACCGCCCGGCAAAACGCCATTAATGCTGTTAATCGGGCCGGTTTAATGGTTGCGGACATGGTGCTCGAACAACTGGCGGCAGCCGAAGCTTCATTGACGGAAGACGACAAAGAGTTTGGCGCTGCTTTGGTCGATATTGGCGCGGAAACCACTGGCTTGATTATTTACCAGCGCGGCGCGGTGCAACACACTGCGGTCTTCCCGCTCGGTGGTTCACACTTCACAAACGACATTGCTTTTGGCTTGCGCACTCCGATCCCGGATGCCGAAAAGATTAAGCGCACGGTTGGATGCGCTTGCAGCATGTCGTTATCAGAGATGCAGCGTGGTGAATTAGTTGATGTTCCCTCGGTCGGTGGGCGCGCGGCGCGTCAGCTTTCGCGGCAAATCCTATGCGACATCCTGCAGCCGCGCGCCGAAGAGGTGTTGATGCATGTGGCCGACGAAATCAAAGACGCCGGCTGGGAAAGACAACTTTCGAGCGGCGTGGTCCTTACAGGAGGCGGCGCGCTCTTAAGTGGCATGTCTGAGATTGCCGAACAAGTTTTCGATGCGCCGGTGCGTGTCGGGTTTCCCGAACGTGATCGGTTCGGTGGATTGGTTGAGGATGTTCAGAGCCCAGCGTGGGCCGCAGCTACCGGTTTGGCGCTGGTAGCTAGTCGCACCCAGGCAAGCGAAGGACGGAGCGCAGTAAGCCGGCGTGGCCCTA
>JBDUCC010000185.1:0-6050 GCA_040003675.1 bacterium
GTGTTGAGCAGCATGAAGTTGCCGGTGCCGTAAGTGTTCTTAGCTTCGCCGGGGGTGAAGCATACCTGTCCGACGGTTGCCGCTTGCTGGTCGCCCAGGTCAGCACACAAAGGGACTTCGCCCTTGAAGGGCCCGGTCTTTTGAGTCAACCCATAAAAGTTCGAATCCGAAGAAGGGCGAACCGCGGGCAGCATCGAGCGGGGAACGCCAAACAAACCGAGCAGTTCGTCATCCCAGTCAAGCGTCTGGAGATTAAAGAGCATGGTGCGACTGGCGTTCGTCACATCGGTGATGTGCACACCGCCATTTATGCCGCCGGTCAGGTTCCATATTACCCACGTGTCGATGTTGCCGAAGATCGCCTCACCTCGTTCGGCCGCAGCGCGAGCGCCGTCAACGTTATCGAGAATCCATTGAATCTTGCCGCCCGAAAAATAGGTCGCCGGCGGTAACCCGGCTTTGCTTCGAATAATATCGCCGGCCCCATCCTGTTCCAGCTTGCGCATGATGCGATCGGTGCGCGTGTCCTGCCAGACAATGGCGTTGTAAAGGGGCGCGCCTGTTTTAGGATTCCAGACGACAGTGGTTTCGCGCTGGTTAGTAACACCGACGGCAGCAAGGTCTTGCGCCGTAAGATGCCCGGAGGTAAGTGCGCCTTCTATCGTTTCGCAGGTGCGTTGATAAATCTCCACCGGATCGTGTTCGACCCAGCCCGCCTGCGGCAAAATCTGGGCATGTTCCAATTGATGGCGCGCAACTTCGCGCCCCGCATGATCGAAAACCATGAAGCGCGTGCTGGTCGTGCCTTGATCAACTGCGCCGACGTATCGAGTCATCAGTTTTGTGCCTTCCGTTTTGGAATTTGTCAGAATCCGATAATGATGAACAGCCCGGCGCCAATCACGCCGCCGATGAGCGGAGCGATAACTGGAATCCACGCGTAGCCCCAGTCGGATTTTCCCTTACCGGCAATCGGCAACAGCGCGTGTGCCAGACGCGGGCCCAGGTCGCGCGCCGGATTGATGGCGTAACCGGTGGGACCGCCGAGTGAAAGACCTATGCCCCACACCAGAAATCCAACGAGAATCGGTTGAAGGCCCTGGCTGAAGACGAGGGAAAGATCAAGGCCGGTCGGCGTTGTTAATTTCTGCGCGTTTGCAGCGATCGCCAGGATTCCGAAAAGCAAAATAGCGGTGCCAATGACTTCGGCAAGGAAGTTCGAAACAGGGCGGCGAATGGCGGGTGCGGTAGAAAACACGGCGAGCTTTAGTGCTTCGTCTTCGGTCTCCGCAAAGTGTGGGTGGTATAAGACCCAAACGACAACCGCGCCCAGAAATGCGCCGACGACTTGGGCCAGGATGTAGCCAGGTACTTGATTCCAGGGGAATGATCCAATAGCGGCGAGCGAGACGGTGACTGCCGGGTTGAGGTGCGCCCCGCTAATGCGACCAACGCAAAAGATCGCGATAATAACGGCCAAGCCCCACGCCGTTGTGATCACCATCCAACCGCTGCCTTGCCCTTTTGATTTGTTTAAGAGAACGTTGGCGACGACTCCGTCACCGAGGATTAACATGATCATCGTGCCGATCACTTCCGCCAAATAGACCTTCATTCGTCAGACCTCACAAATTGACACTTGGTTTCCACCTTGCTATTAACGCACTTGTTAATAAAGCAAACTGTTAGTTTGCGATGATTGGATGGCATTCAACGGCTCCGCAAACTAACAGTTTGCTTTACAAAAGCCAAACCTGGGCCATTACCAATCGTTTGCATTGCCGGCCTGTCCGCTATGTCCGTTTCACTAGATCCTACTTCCAGACTTGCGACACTCGAAGGCGATCATTTCGATGTCATCGTCATCGGCGGCGGCATCATCGGCGCCGGCATCGCGCGTGACGCTGCGCTTCGCGGTTTGCGAGTGGCGCTATTTGAAAAGCGCGATTTCGGCAGCGGCACAACCGCCGGATCGACACGGCTGATCCACGGCGGCTTGCGCTATCTCGAGATGCTTGATTTTCGCCTCGTACGTATGGACTTGCGCGAACGTGAAACGCTTTTGCGCATTGCGCCGCATCTGGTCAAACCGCTGGAGTTCATCATACCGTTTTACCGCAGCAGCTTTTTCTACCGCGCCAAGATGAAGATCGGGATGACCCTTTACGACTTTTTGAGCTATGACAAGAGTCTGCCACGTCATCATTTTCTTACGCCCGCAGAACTCAAAAAGATAGAACCAAACTTACGGCAGCATGGCTTGCAGGGAGCGGCAGTTTATTTCGACGCGCAAGCCAACTCGCCGGAACGACTGTGTTTGGAAAACATCATTGATGCCCGCGAACATGGCGCGCAGACATTCAACTACTGCGAAGCCACCGGGGCAGCACGCACCGGCGATACGATTGACGGTGTGCACGTCCGCGACTTGTTGAGCGACGATCAGCCCGACGTTACCATCAAGGCCCGCATTGTGATTAATGCCTCCGGGCCATGGTTTGATCGCGTGGCCACCGGCTTCACCAATGGCTCACGCGCGGCGACGCCGGCACGCGCGCAAATCCGCACCACCAAAGGTATACACATCGCTTGTCCACCAGTTACCAGCCGCGCTTTCGTTGTCTTTTCTCGGGTTGATGGCCGTTTGATGTTTCTCATTCCGTGGTTGGGCCATAGCTGGATTGGCACCACCGACACAGATTTTACTGACGACCCGGCGACGGTTAAGGCAACTGCAAAAGACGTTGATTACATGCTGCGCTCGGTCACCGAATATTTCCCCACGCTCGATACCGCGCGAATTTATTTCAGCAATGCAGGAGTACGCGCACTAGTCAAAGAAGAAGGCTCAGAATCCTCTGTCTCGCGTATGCATCGTATTTCGTACGCCACCCCACGCGGGCTGCCCGCGCGGGGACCCCGGGATGGCGCGCGTTCAGGCGCGGAAAATTTGGTTTCAGTCCTCGGCGGAAAAATCACCGGCTATCGCGCGATCGCTGAAGAAGCAGTTGACGTAGTTTGCTCGAAACTGAATGTTGATGTCCCGTGTTTGACTGCGCAGAACCCTCTTCCGGGTGCACGAACAGATAAGAAGCCCGCCGACGTTTCAAATGCGGTATTAAAAGATCAGACTATCGCACACCTCCATGCTCTGTATGGCGGGCGATCCAGCGAGGTTATCCAACTCGCCAGCTTGCACGAGCATTTGCGTGAACCACTTTCAACGCACACGCCTGACATCGCCGCTCAAGTCATCTTTGCCGCGCGCACCGAGCAATGTACGCGGCTCGTCGATTTTCTGTTGCGCCGCACCTTGCTTGGCTTCAGCCAGGATCAGGGACAGAGCGCCGCAGCCCGCGTTGCTTCATTGCTGGCACAGGAACTCGGTTGGAACTCTGAGCGCATGAATGCCGAGCTGCAGCTTTATCAAGATCATATTGCCATTACGCAATCGTTTCGCGATCGCAATTCACAAGCGCAATGACTCCCGGCACTATCAATGCTGGGTCCTGACTCCCCATTTCTTATTCGGTTGCGGGCCCATTACAAAAACAAGGGTTGAGCCATTAGCAATGTCAGCGTGTTGAATAAACGGCTGGCGTAAAGGTTTGCCATTTAAGGTTGCCGACTGAATATATTTGTTTTTTGGCGCTTGATTTCTGGCAATGACTGTAAACGGACCCTTCTGGTATGGGCCACCTTTCAACCTGATGGTGGCTTTCTGAAACAGGGGACTAGTCAATGCGTAAACAGTGCTCCCCGGCGTTACCGGATAGAAACCCAGCGCGCTAAAAATGTACCAGGCAGACATCTGCCCACAGTCGTCATTGCCGCTCAGGCCATCTGGTCCGTTGTGATAGTTTGCCAGCAGAGCCTCTCTGACTTGCTCCTGGGTCTTCCAGGGTTGGCCGACATAGTTATACAGATAAGTGTAATGGTGACCCGGCTCGTTGCCGTGCCGGTAGTGGCCGCCGGCGAACTGTTCATCCAGCTTCGCGGCGAATCTTTGTTTACCACCCATTAGGTTGATCATCCCGGGAATGTCCTGCATCTCGCAGAACAAATAGGTCCATGGGCCACCTTCAGTAAATCCGGGCATTCTTTCTTCCTTTGTATTCCAACTCACCTCGTCCCAGCTTCCGTCAGCGTTTTTCGGACGCATGAAGCCCTTCTCGGCGTCGTAGAGTTTTTTGTAATTCCGGCTTCTATTCATCAACATTTCGTAGTCGTCGTTTTTCCCGACCGCTTTCGCGATTTGAGCTACGCAGAAATCGTCGTAAGCAAATTCAAGTGTGCGCGAAACTGATTCATCGGTCTTGTCCTGCGGAACGTATCCGAGAGACTTGTACCAGGTCAGACCCTCTCTACCTTCAAATGCGGTCCAGGGCGCGCGATCGAGCCACCGGTTTCCGACATCTCCGTCCGGTGGCGTCATCGCATTCTTGTACATTGCTGCGTAAGCTTTCTGCAGATCAAACCCTCTGAAGCCTTTCACATAAGCATCAGCTATGACGCTATCGGCATGAGTAGCGATCATGATGTTGGTGTAGGTAGGATTGGGCCACTTCGGCATCCACCCGCCTTCATCGTACATCTGCAAGAGAGCCGTGATCATGTCAGGAACTCTCTCCGGTTGGATCAATAACAGCAGCGGGTGTTCTGCCCTGAATGTATCCCAGAGCGAATAGTCGTTGTAAGAGACGCCATTGTGTACGCGGTCATCGAATGCGCTGTAGTAGCGTCCATACTCCGAGAACGTCCTTGGGAATAAAAGCGCGTGGTACATCGCAGTGTAGAAGTTTACCCGATCCGCTTTTGCGGCCCCTTGAATCCTGATCCTATCCAAGGCCTCACTCCAAATGCGCCGGCCGTCTGCTTTCACCCGGTCGAAATCCCAATTAGGAATCTCTTTTCTCAAGTTGTCTCGGGCCTGGTCAATACTGATGAACGAAGTTCCTATTTTGACCTTGATCTCTTCGCCTTCACTTGTTGGAAAGCTCGCGTACCCGCCCATCCGATGTCCGCTTTCCTGCTTGCTGCCACGATGAATATCGTTATTCTCCCACGTGCCGAAGGATGTGAAAGGTTTACTGAACTGAATCACAAAATAGCCTTTGAAGTTTGGCAGCGCTGGACCTAACTCGGAAGATTGCCGATCCGGATTGTAGCCAGTGATCTCCTGGGTCTGCGGATTGATTTGAATAGAGCCTCTGAACACCTCGGAACGACTGGCGGTGACGACGATGTGAGAAGCGGCTGAAGCCGGAAAGGTAAATCTTAAGAACCCGGCCCGGGTCGTCGCAGTTAATTCCGCCTTGAGCGGTTTGCCTGCGTCATCCATCTTCACGGAGTAGTAGTTAGGCGTTGAGATTTCATCCGCATGTTGAAACGGTAACTTCGCCGCGATCTTCAACTCACTGCTTACCGGCATCAAGCTAAACTGACCGTAGTCGCCCATCCAGATCGCTGGTTGGTGAGTGCCGAGAAATCCCTGGATGGTGGTGTCCTTATAGTTGTATGGACAGACACTGATTTTGTTCTCACGAGTCATAGCCGTCCAGTGTGTCATGCCGAAAGGTGTGGCGACGCCCGGGATCATTCCGCCGTAATCATTCTCGGTTGGACCGGTGGTGCCGATCATCGGATTGACAGAATCGATAGGCACTTGAGCACAAACATTTCGTTCGCAACTTAAGTTGAGAGTAAAACTCAGCACCATAAACATTGCGATCGAAGATATGAATTTAGACTTGAGCGCAGCCAGCATGCGTCACCCCGCCGATAGGATAAGAGTTGGTAAGGCAGCGATTAAACGGCACACTGCTGCCGTTTGTCCAGAACTTCTTCGGGCCGTACTGGTTAGGTGTGACTAATCAATCCCATTAGCACCGCGGCTTGCGGTCCCAATAGGTCGGTACTTGCACGATGATTTGGGGAGTGTCCATTGAGTCTTGAGCAAGACCGGATCTGAGTTCTTCCATTCACGATTTACGATTCACGATTTACGCTCTTAGGAAGTCAGTACCACCTCGCGGTAGCGGGTGGGTCTG
>JBDUCC010000186.1:0-6030 GCA_040003675.1 bacterium
CTAGCGCGCTACAAAGTTATGCTGACAAGGCGAATTACGGACACCGTGAATAGCCGAAGCTGCAATTCGGTATTCCCCCAAAAATACTTTACCCACCGGCGTTACTATCCTGATCGCCATTCGTAAGGTTTCCCGTTTTTTATTCGCACGCCCGCAAGAAAATCGCGGGCGCGGATCAACGAACGCATGAAAGCTCGCAGAGTACCTGGACTGGTATGGCCCCACATTGCCGAAGCCAAAATCATCAAAGTCTTTGGATTCCATTTCAATGATTTTTTCTTGAGTATCGCCTCTAGCAACATCGGCGGTTCACCAGCCCAAAGTCGCATCGCGCCAAGCATATAAAAGGCGGCCAACGCCTCACCATTTTGAGAGTGGTTCTCGCCGACCGCGAGTACACCGTTAAACAGCGTCGCATTGCTCGAGTGATAACGGTAGCTGTAGAGAACGTCCGAAAGCGTCAGCACACGGCCGTGGGCGGCCATTCTCGAAAAGAGGTCTTGATCCTCGGCACGGGCAATTTTTTCATCATAACCACCCACCTGTTCAAACACATCGCGACGAAACATCACCGAGCCATGGGGAAAAGGGATTCGGTCGGACCGGCGTATCAGCCTCCAGCGATCTCGTGGTCGCACTTCTCGGCCGCCGGCGTCAATTCCATTGCAGAGCGTTCCAAGAACAGCAACATCCGAACTGTCCCTCATGATGTTCCATTGTCGTATCAGCCGATCGGGATGTGCGATGTCGTCGGAATCCATGCGGGCTAACAGCGGCGCACGGGCCTTCGCCACTACCGCGTTGGAGCTGGCGGCCAGGCCGAGGCGTTTTTTGCTTTCGTGAAGATGTATTCGCTTGTCGCGGATGGACCATTCCCTTAACCGTTCAACGGACCCGTCTGAGGATGCATCGTCAAGAATGACAAATTCAAAGTCGCTCAGAGTCTGTGAAAGGATGCTGTTAATACTGTCGTCAAGGAATGGAAGCGCGTTGTGTACCGGCATAACAACGCTAACAAAAGGATTCGCCGTCAATTTCATACGAGATTTTTACTGCGTAGTCTGAATGCGAACTAGCCTACTTCCCCAGGCGCTCCAAGATCAAGAGAACCATTCAATTAGCCATCTTCTCAAATCAGCTTTGACCGATAGCAGGATGACCGTGGGAATGATGGTAGAGAGCAGGCCTCCCACTATCACTCGCAGCAGCGGTGAGGTGAAAAATCGCAAGCCAACTCCACCAATCAGCAGCCCCGCCCCGGTAGCCGCAAAGATCAATAGTGAGATTCGGAGGAGCCGCGCAGAGATACCTGGGATGATTTCACTTAAAGCATGGAGGCGAATGATAGATCCAAACGAATAAGCGATTATGCCAGCCCAAGCTGCGCCAGTCAGTCCGAAGGCAGTTATCAACGGATAAAGTGCAGCGAGAAACACGACCGCTTCCAGAGTCGTTCCCACTGCCACATCTCTGGGCCGATTCAAGCCCCAGAAAAAAGTGGAAATGATTAAGCTAAGGCCGCGCAGCGGAATTACTAACGCCAGGACCCGCAACACTTTTCCCGCACTGGTCCATTTGGCGCCGAAGAGCAGTTCAACTACTTCGCCGGCAAGTAGGAAAAACGGCACTGCAATCGTGACCATAATCATCAGGGCGATACTAAAAACTTTGGTAAAGGCCAGTTCCAGAGTGTTTGGCCGCTGCGCTGTAATCTCGGCATAGGCGGGAAAGAGCACCGCGGAGAGAGAGAAAACCAACACACTGATCGGAGCGCTGGCGATGTTGAAAGCCAGAGAATAGTTGCCGAGTGCGCTGGTTCCCAGTAAACGTCCGACCATGACATTGTCCGCCATGTTCATGACAAATGATGCGCCTGCGATCAGCAGCGCGAATTTCCCCAGGGTCAAGATGCGGCGCAGAGCAATCTTTTCGAAAGACAGTCGCGGGCGATATGAATGAAAAACGTAAGAGAGGATCGTACCCACCGTGGTCGTTAGCAACAAACCAATTACCAGGGCCCAAACATTTCGCATGATGAGACCCAGCGCAACCGTCAACGCTATTCCTGCCACGTTTGTCGCAAGTTCGTACCAGAAGATCCTCGCGAAGCTCACCTCCTTGCGCAGAATCACCAGGCCAATATTTTGAAATCCCTGGACGAGACTCACTAATCCCAGGATCGGAATAATGATCTTGAGTTGTGGCTGCCCGTAGAATCGGGATGTCGGAAAGGCGGAGGCCGCCACCAGCAGCGCAATGACAACACTTCGAATGAGTCCCGCCGACCACACTGTATCCAGGTGAGTCTTCAGTTCATCTCTGTTGGCGAACTTGTTTGCGACAATAGAACGGTCCAGGCCAAACATCGTCACGGCATTCACTGCCGCCACAATCGTCAATGCCATACCGAACAGTCCGAAGTCTTCCGGCACCAGAATGCGCGCAAGCACCACCGAACGCGCAAAACGAATAGCTTCCGCGACCAGTGACGATGAAACATTCCAATTAAGACCGGAACGAACTCTTTTCCCGAGTGGCAAGTTCAGCACGTGTGTTCGGTCATTTCTGATCTCGGCAGAAGAGGTTTCAGTTAGGCGAAATGGCGTCATTTCTTTTAGTGGCATATGCTTCCGCCTGTGTCCCTTCAGCGAGAAGCACCGAGTAAGTCAGTGCTACTCTTCTGACTGGCGGAACAAATAAACCTGGATCGAATCGGCATATTCTACACGGTCTCATTAATAAGCCGGGTGTTAGCGGCGATTCGAAGCTTTGGCCGGCGCGAGGTTATAATGAGAGCATACCAATGCAATCATTTTAGTGAGGACATTGATGAGTTCCGACAATTCGCAATTACCCGAGAAAATAAGTTTCAGCGGGCGCATTCTTTTTCTAACCGAAGACACTTCGCTTATTCGCCAACAACTCGAGGCGCCGGGCGACGAGCGTGCGTCGATTGAAGCCGAACTCGCGCAGCGTTTGCTGAATGACGATCTGCCCTTGATGAGCAACATCTCGACCGACGAGATCACGCCGGGCTGGGTTTGCTTTTACTACGACGAAACGCTTGGCGAGTATGTATACGTCGGCATGCGCGAAGGCGCGGTGAAGAAGGACGAAGTGAAGCTGGGCGGTTATGCGGTCGTTGTTTCCGGGCTTTCTAAAGGATGCGGGTCGTCGAGGGAAACTGCGCCCTACGCGGAAAAGTGGGCCGGCATTCAGCTCGTAATCGCGAAGAGCATTGAAAAAATTTACGGTCAAAACTCACAAAACATTGGACTGCTGACCTCGAATGATTTTGGACTCATCGCGCGCATTCGCAACGGCGAGCAAATACCGTTAAGCGAATTCACTGACGGCCTCGACCCGATTTCGCAAGCCATCGTTGAGCACGGTGGCCTTTTCAACTACAACAAGGCCCGGCTCGCCGGCAAAGTTTCACCACCGCCTTTGTCCACCAAACCTCGGCCAATGACCATTGTCGAAAAGATCATCGCGCGTCATGCATTTGTGACTGCCGGCAAGGTTGGGGTTGCGGCTGTGAAGCCCGGTGACGCTTTGTTTGCGGTCGCGGATGTGCGCTTCTCGCACGAGTACGTCACGCCCATGGCCGAGTCATTACTTAAACAAGCGCTTGGTCCAGACGCCCGCGTGACCGAGCCGGAATCAGTTTTTGCCTTTCGTGATCATCTGACTTTTCTTGGCACCGTCATGTCGCAGAAGCATCGTGAAATGGGACTGCTCGAAAAGGCGGAAGGACTGGCGACGACGCAGGAAGATTTCACTACGAAACAGGGCATTCGATTGTACGGTGAAAATCCCGAGGGCGGCTCGGAAGCGATCTGCCACAACGCTGTCGTTGAAGACCTCGCGTTGCCCGGTCAAATTGTGATCGGCACCGATTCGCATACTTGCATGGCAGGCGTGCTCGGCTGTTTCGCTTTTGGCGTCGGATCGACCGACATGGCCAATGCGTGGTACGCAAAAGATATTCGCATTCGCGTGCCGGAAACTGTTCGTTACGTTTTGAAAGGCCGGAAGCGTTCGGATGTCGCGGCGAAAGACGTAATGCTTTACATACTCGCCTCCGATTACATGAAAACGAGCAAAGGCATCGGCAAAGTCCTCGAGTTTGCTGGCGAAGACTTAACGAACTGGCCGATGGACGAGCGAGCCACCTTGACGAACATGTCGGTTGAAGCCGGCGGCACAACTGGAATCATCGAACCTGATGAAGTGACGCTTGATTACATCGTGAAGATGCGCGATCTGGACCGGGACGAAGTGCGCAACGGTTTTACTTTCAGCGACCCGGATGCGGAATACGCCGCTGTGTTTGAAATCGAGCTCGACGCGATTCGGCCGATGGTGGCAACGCCCGGCGATCCGCGCAACGGTATTCCCATAGATGAACTTCCTGGAGAAGTGCGCATCAATGCTGCCTATGGCGGCAGTTGCACCGGCGGCAAGATGGCCGACATGGACATGTATGCCGAGGTGTTGCAGAACGCTTTGGACCAGGGCAAGCGCGTTGCGCCCGGAGTTCATCTCTATCTGCAGTTTGGTTCGCAGAAGATTAAGCAGTACGCACGCGATCGTGGCTACATTGAGATTTTCGAACGCGCGGGTGCGGAGCTAATCGATCCAAGTTGTGGCGCCTGTATCAACGCCGGGCCGGGCGCTTCGCCAAGCGCTGAAACCGTGACAGTCAGCGCGCAGAACAGAAATTTTCCCGGGCGCAGTGGTCCAGGCAAACTTTATCTCGCGTCCCCATATGTGGTCGCCGCCTCGGCAATCGCCGGAAAAATTGTGGAACCATTTGAGTTTCTAAGGGAGCGGCAGGAAGAAATCCTCATGTCATAACCTCATCTTCGAGTCATGCCAACTTCACCTTTACAGATCGATCTATGGCGAAAGAGCCCGTCCGAGAATCAACGGCTAGAATTCAAAGAAGCGAAGACCCAACTCGATAATCGAAAACTTTACGGCTATTGCGTCGCTATTGCGAACGAAGGTGTCGAAAATTGAAACGAAGCTTGATCAGCTAGGAACAAAAGGGTACGCAGTTGGATTTCAGGGTTTGGTGCGATTTGTTATGAGTCAATTGCCCCAGAACGAGGTTATTGAGGACGCCCTTCGAAAGGAAGTGAAGTTGCTCCCAGAAGTCGTGATTCGTGAACTTGTCGCCAACGCGCTTATTCATCAGGACTTCCGCGAAGGCGGTATGTCGATGATGGTTGAGGTGTATGACAACCGAGTTGAGATTTCTAATCCTGGAGAACCCATTGTACCCGTAACTCGATTTATCGATGGATACCAATCGCGTAACGAGCGTCTCGCAGATCTGATGAGGCGGTTTGGCGTTTGCGAAGAGAAGAGCAGTGGAATCGACAAGGTTGTGCAAGCAGCCGAGCTTTTCCAATTACCGGCCCCGGATTTTCGCGCCGGTCATTTACGGACGGAAGTGATTATTTATGGCATCAAACCCTTTGAGGAGATGGATCGGGATGATCGGATTCGGGCTTGCTATCAACATTGCGCCCTAAAATGGGTAATGGCTGAACGCATGACAAATCAGAGTCTGCGCCAGCGTTTTCACTTGCCCGAAGCTAAGACCGCCATTGTCTCCCAAATCATAGCTGCCACAGAGGAAGCCGGACTTATCAAAGCTGACGAAAGGCGGGTGGCTCACGAAAGTTTGCCCGATATATACCAACGTGGGCTTGATTCTCATTTAAGTTTTGCTCTGTTTAGAACACAAGAAACCCCCGAACTATTGACAACTAAGGGGTTCCTTATTTAAGCGCAATCCTAGTTCGATCTGACTTTCCCTTATGCCAGTAAGGCCGATAGTTGATTACCCCGCGCCGGTGCTGCTCGAACCCGGCGAGCCCGTAGTTAACTTTGATGCGGAACTCGAACAGTTAACTCGCGACATGTTCGAAACGATGTACGCAGCCCGCGGCGTTGGCCTCGCCGCGCAGCAGATCGGCGTGTCGCTGCGTTTGTTTGTGATGGACTGCGAGGGCATAA
>JBDUCC010000187.1:0-5962 GCA_040003675.1 bacterium
CAAGGAATACAAAGAGATCGAGATGCTTTACGAGATCATCTCGCCCGATGCTTTCCTGCGGCCCTTCATTGACGACTATGCGACGCTTTCCTCCATCTATGCGGTGGTGCGAAATGCTTACACGAAGAAGGTCTATTGCACTGCGCCCGATGAGCGACAAGTGGGCGTCGTGCTCAACGGCTGGGAGGTTAAACTTCAATTCAGAGTTGTTGGGCTACGACCGCGACGTTGCAGACTATGTGATTGTTCACGAGCTGCTGCATTTCTTTGTGCCGAATCATGGGAAGCTTTGGAAGAGCTTGATGCGGGCGCATCTAGGCGACTATGAATCCTTAGGCGAACGACTACGATTCAAACGCTAAACCGCAACGTTGGTTCAAGCCTATGTTTAAGCTGGCTCAAGCTATGACTCCGAAACGGTAACGCTCAACAACTCGTTAGACCGAACGCCTATAGCGCAGACTTCAGCAATTAGCTGTCAGCTTTCGGCTGTTTGCTCTTCATAATCAACGTCTGCTTACGAACGGGTTGTCCTTGATCCAGAAGCGCCAGGGTTTATGGATCCACTCTTCGGCGTAGTCAATACCGATGCGGGCTCCGGAATCGATACGAGCCCGTGAAGTCTTTTCACCTTCTTCTAACCACACTTTGTTGCCTAACAAATCCGCCGCGTCGAGTTTGCGATCAATTCCCATGGCAATGCACAACTTGCCTGGTCCATTGGTGAGGTTGTGATCAGGTTGCCCGTGGCGCCTTCTGCGCATTAACTCAATTCCTTCAACTGGCTCGAGCGCGCGAATCAAAACTGCGTGCGGCACATCTTTAACGTTTGTAACGACGTTGAATTGGTTGTACATGCCGTAAACGAAGAAGACGTACGCAGTGCCGCCGATTCCGTACATCGGTTCAGTTCGTTTGGTGCGCCGGCCACCGTAAGAATGCGCGGCGCGATCGTGTGGACCACGATAAGCTTCAGTCTCAACAATGATCCCGGAAACTCGACTACCCTTTGAGGAAGGAACAACCAGCAGCTTTCCGAGAAGGTCTCTCGCCACAGTCAAGACATTTGAGCGTGTGTAAAATTCGCGCGGGAGTTTGGCGAGCGGTGATTTCGACCTTGGTGAAGGCATACCAATATACAAATATGACCGTAAGCGACAGAGCGAGTGAAAGTCGAATGTCGAGCCTGGCGATCGCAAGAGCGGGGGTAAACCACCCTTCCCAACCTGAGAGGCTTTCGAACTTGAATGACTTGGCCAAGATTGAAAGCTTCTCGCTCGACACTACATAAGCAGCTAGCATCTGTTGCAGGACCACTCAACGTCGAGAGTCTCTCAGGTTGGGAAGGGTGGTTTACCCCGCTCGACTCTCAATTGCGTCAAGATGCGACTTTTCACTTTGCTGAAAGGCAAGTTGAGTTTAGCTACTAGCTGTTTCAACTCCACAGTCGCCAAAGCATTGCAAAGGTGATCACGAATCCAATAGCAACGATTGCCCGGCGGATTGCAAGTTGCCCAATGCGCACTGCCATCTTGGCTCCGAAATACCCGCCGGCTAGAGCCGCAACCGCCATTAAGAGCGCATCATTCCAGACCACCAGATGCGTGACGGCAAAACTTACGACCGCAATGCTGTTTATACAGATGCCAAGAAAATTCTTGATGCCATTGGCGCGGTTAATGTCGTGCAGACCCAACAACCCCATCGCCGCCAGCATCAGGATGCCATTTCCGGCGCCAAAGTAACCCCCGTACATCGATGAGAAAAACTGAAACACAATGGCGCCCAGCCACCACGACATCTTTGGTTCCGCGACGATTGGCTGTAGCCGCAGCCAGCGATTGATGGAGCCGCTCGCCATGAAAAGAATGGTGGCGAACAAGATCAGGAAGGGCACAAGGTAGGCGAAGATCGGCGACGGTGTCCAAATGAGCAACCAGGCCCCGATGGCCCCGCCGATAACACTGGTAATTCCTAAACGCAGCAGAATAGTCGAGCTGTTTTCCAGTTCTCGTCGATAGCCAAACAGTCCGCCAAACAATCCGGGCCATAATGCCACCGTGCTGGTTGCATTTGCCACTTTCGGATCGAGGCCCAGCCAAATCAAAACTGGGAAAGTAATCAGCGTGCCGCCCCCGGCGATGGAGTTGATTACACCGGCCGCAAAGGCCGCCGCAATCATCATGAGCATGTTAGGGAGAGACATTGTTAGTTTCGAGTTTGGAGTTTCGAGTTTCGAGTTCTAAGTTCTTAGCGTTTCATCAATCTCAAGGTTTCCGGTTCTAGGTTGAACCCGAAACTCGAAACTCCAAACTTGAAACCTCGTCGCAATGTTAAGATGCGAAACGCAATTCAACAACACGACATTCGGGAGGTGAGCATGGCTGACGTAACTATTCGTCCCTCGAAGAACGGGCCGTACATCGTTGAGGGCAATTTAGATCTTTATGACACTGACGGGAATAAGATGACGCTTGATAAGCTTCGCATCGCCCTCTGTCGCTGCGGCGCGTCGTCAAACAAACCTTTTTGCGACGGCACTCATAGCAAGATTGGCTTTCAGGCAGCGGAGTCGATTAATCCGGCAAGCGCCGAGTGAGCTAAAGCCAAACGCCCCGCAATCCATCACTTGGAATTCGGCGCACTGTTCTTTATTGCCCCGCGAATATTCAGAAAGGCGAGGCACACCTGCAGGAAGATCAAAGCGTAAGCACGATCATGGGCGCCCCAGGCTATCCAAAGCACGTTGCTCAAGAGGAAAAGCCAGAACGCCCAATTACGCTTAAATTTTCTTTGCGATGCGATCAACCACGCGGCCACCACTGTGACAACCATAGCCGGCCATTGAATTGCATCAATCCACTCCACTTCGCGTAAGGTGATAGCTCTCCAAGCTCACATAGTGGTGTCGGCCAGGTTGGATTTGTATTTCGTATTCGTCTGTCGATCGTTTAGCTCGATATAAACGTAACTAGGCGGAATTTCACTATCCTCCATCGCAAACCAAATTCCGTTAAGGTCACCGGACTTCCCCAGGGCGCAAAATCCGTACAGCCGTTTTCCTCGCGAGTCGAAGAAGTCGACCCAGGTTCGGGATGAATTGGTGTTTGCGCCGCAGGGCGGCAAAGCCGGCGCAGCGGCAAACATCTCTGCAGGGTAATCTTCCTTGTTGAGCACGTCGTACTTGTAACGAATAAAGTTTCTACCGCTGCTCGTAAAGCTTTCCTGGCTAACCAGGTAAAGAACAGGATTAGGCAGCACCGGTTGCGACACGGCAGGTGGAGCTGAGTGGCTGGAAATCGTAATCAGGAACATCGCGCTGAGGAACATCACAACTCTTCTGGTTGCACTCATGTTGTTTTTCCTTTGGTTGGGGGTGGAAGAAAAGTCCAAATTAGACGCTTAAAATTTTCATGACCCAGTGAGCGAGCTTTGAGTAACAACGTTTTGCAGCACCTTCTTATTTGAAACCCACATTGATGTCAATACCAATTTTTCCTCGCGAACCAGGCAAGCTGGAGATACGTCCGCTTTACCTCTTTATCACCCCGGATGATTCGTTCGGTTTGGCGTTGACTTTGTAGGAAGAAAGTTTATATAAGTCAGCCTCAAACCCCTGCTCCCATACACCAGAGAATTAACGACGAAGGAGTAACTGTAGTGAAAAAGACTATCTATTTGTTTCTGCTCAGCCTCGCTTTGTTGAGCTTCGGCACGACTCCAATGACCGCTGCGGGGCCCAGTGGTCCTTCCGCTAACGGAGACTTTCAGTTTTCGTTGAAGGATGGCACCGTGAGATATATTCAGTTTGATGTCCGGACTCAAAAGAACGACCAAACAAGGGGACAGATGACGTTCAACGATCCGGCAGCGGGAATCTCTGACGATGAGGGCGTCGCAACCGGTTCGGCGTCAGGATTGTTCGTGACCGCTGAATTCGACTGCTTGCAAATAAAGGGAAACGCAGCGGTAATGGGCGGTGTGATAACGCAGTCAAATTTTCTCAACGCCATCGGCGAGCGGATCCTGCTGATAGTGGAAGATAACGACGAAGGCATCAACGCTCCCTCGCTGGATAAACTTACATGGGGCGTTTACCGATCATCGGATGCTAGCTGGATACCAAGCGATGCTGATTTGGAACATGATCCAGGTGTTGGACTTACCTGGCTGGCAACTGATTTTGAACGTCCAGAAGACGTAGGCGTACCGTCCAATCGCAGCAGGACCGTCGGTTGTCACAGTTTTCCGCTTTCGTCATATGCTTTGGTAGACGTGGAACACGGCTTCGGCAATATTCAAGTGCGGCCTTAAGTTGGTGTTTCGAGTACGCTACATCAGTAATGTATCAACGCGGTGAGCATGGACCATGCTTTCGCAGGGCGACCAGGCGAAGACTGTGAAGCGTCCGTCCTGCGATGCTACCAGGGCAAGCGCGTCGCGTTGATCGTGAACAAATTGAGCAGCTGAGAGGTGTCTCGTGCCGCCGTGCTGTACCGGCGGAACAACCACCGCTTGGTTCCCTATAGTAGGTTCAGTCAGAACCATCTGTTCGACAGCAGTGCTACCCGGAGGTCGCCTGATCTTCGCCCCAAACGCGAGCACTTCATACTGATCTGTGATCACCGTTGCGCCGTCAACTGCAGTCAAGCCGGCTACTGTTTCTACCGCCTTTCGTACCCACGCTTCCCAGGTGTTGTCGCTGCCTTCAGTTATGTCACGACGCACCAGTTCCGACAAAGATGAAAAAGCGGGCAACACCGAATACAAAATCGGCTGCACGATCGAATGACGCCAGTTTTCGTCTCCCGCAGGAACGACCAGCAACGAACCTCCGTGACCGTGCGCGCGCATAGACGCAGACAATTGCACCAGCACGTTTACTGAGTTACGACGTTCACTCCCATTTGCCGCCGAATTGAACGCGAGTAATGCTTTGAGCAGGGCAGGGCAGTCGGGCAAACTCGTCCCCTGCTCATCGATCACCTTTACCTGCTCGCCCATGAGCACGGCGACGTTCGCGTACTTGCCAAAGCCGATAGCGCGCCGGTGTTTAATAACGAGCAGTCCGGGCTCAACGTCTTCCAAAACGAAACCGAAGCTGGGAACTGTGCGCGTTGCTCCCCAGACATGTAACGCAACCGCGCTCTCTCCTGATTGTCCGCTGGTTATATTTCGATCTGGTGCATGCCAGATACCTAGATGAATAGCCGGGCGTTCGACCGCCGGCGCGAGTTTTGTGAGAATGCCGGGCTCCAGCGGCAGAGGTTGTTCGAACATCAATGGTTGGGCTGCAAGTTCGGGCGGCAGAAAAGCCAAAGAGATTTTCGGGAATCGGCCTTCCTCCGGGCGCAAGCTGGCCCAGAAGGTCGCGTCAATCATCGCTTCAATGGCCCGCGCCTCGGGCGCCGGCGCAAGTTCGCGCTCACCACGGTCGCGTGCCTGCGCCAGATGGCGCGCAAAGTGGGCTTCAATGGTGGCGGAGACTGCTCGGCCCGCTTGATAGGTTGGCATTCGCATCATCAGCTAAGTTTCGGTTGCGGCAAACTTCCTTCGCGTTGGGTTGGTATCACCACTACTTGCCGGTGAAGAGGGTTTGCTCATCCACAAAGCAGAGTCCATTTCCCCACGGATCGGCAACGTAAAAAGAAAGCTCGCCCCAGGGACGCTTTATGATCTCGCCCGCAGACGCCCCGTGAACATCCGCGTTTGACAAGCAATTTAACGCGCGCGCGCGGTCGTGAACAGATTGCAGATCGGCGACCGCAAAGTAAAGGTAGTCCGGAAGTGGCTTCGCTTGTTTGCCTTCCGCCGAAACGTCCACGAGCGCAAGTGTGACTGGACCGCAATCAAAATAATGGCGGGAGGCGCGCGGAATTCTGCGGCCGTCGTCGTTAAGGAGCTTGGAATAAAACGCAGCAGCCTCGTCCAGATCCGCCACTTGTAAAATCACTCGAAACAG
>JBDUCC010000188.1:0-5909 GCA_040003675.1 bacterium
GGGCTTAGCCCTTCCGCACATCAGACGGCAAAGCCGCAGAGTTAGTCGCGCTTGTGCTTCTGGTATCATGCGGCCCAATGGAACGTCGACTGATGATCGTTGCAGGCGAACCGTCCGGCGATGCACATGCTGCCGCGCTAGTGGATGCGTTGCGAAATGCCGAACCCAATAGCGGGCTGGAATTTTTCGGGGCTACTGGTCCATTAATGCGTGCCGCCGGCGTTGAGTCGGTGGTGCAATCAGATCAGCTTGCCATCCTCGGCCTGGTGGAGATTGGCGCGGCGCTGCCGAAGTTCTGGCGAGCTTATAGAGCTTTAAAGCAAGCCGCGCTTGAACGAAAAGCTGACGCGGTAATTCTCGTCGACTGGCCCGACTTCAACTTGAAACTCGCTCGCGCGCTGCATCGTCACGGCCTCGAAATCATTTACTACATTAGTCCACAGCTTTGGGCGTGGCGCGGTTATCGTGCGCGCAGCATTGAGCGCAACGTCGATCTGTTGCTGTCGATTCTTCCCTTTGAAAAAGATTGGTACGCCGACCGCGGCATCGAGCAGGTGGAGTATGTGGGCCATCCGCTCGCTGGTGAAGTTCAAGCGCGTTACGACCGTGCTGAATTTTGCCGGCAAATGAAACTCGATCCAAAGTTACCGATCATTTCACTTCTGCCGGGCAGCCGTCGCAAGGAATTGGAACGCATTCTGCCACCGATGCTCGAAGCCGCTGCGCTCATATCTGCGCGGCACCCGGAAGTTCAGTTCGTTGTTGTAGTCGCACCCGGTCGTACGTCTGATGAGATTCGAGAGATTGTGCGCGCGCAAAGGGCCACGCCCGAGCCGCTGCCGGCCTGCCTGCATATCGTGTCCGGCCAATCCCGCGAGGCGCTTGCTGCCAGTGACGCCGCGGCAATCGCAAGCGGTACGGCGACGTTGGAAGCAGCTTTGCTGGGAACACCGATGGTGGTTGTTTACAAAGAATCACTGATTAACTGGCACACGCTGGGCCGTTTGATAACTGTAGCTCACTACGGACTGGTGAACCTGGTGGCTGAAGAACGCGTGGCCACTGAGTTGCTGCAGGATGAGCTCAACGGCGAGCGACTAGCAAATGAGTTGTTGTTACTAATGGATAAGAAAACCAACGAGGATGCGCGAATGCGTCTGCACGAAGTGGCGCGTCAGCTTGGCGATGGCGGCGCTTCGCAACGAGCGGCGGAATTGATTCTCGCGGCGCTTGGAAAAGGATCGAGTGGCGAAGGCGACTGAAGCTGGTTCATCGCGCTTTGCTTCGCTCCGAGGTGCACAGGTTTCGCGAGTTCGCTGCCCAAATCCGAAAGGAACTTGACTATTACTATTTTGGTTCAAGCTCGTCTAACCGCCGGCGTAATTCCTTAATCTCCTCCCTCATTTGAGGAAGACGACCCAAGTGAGCATTAAGTCGTTTGTATTCGTCGAGCGGTTGAATCGGTATGCCCCACCAGACGCCCGGCCGTACGATCTTGCCCGGCAGTATCCCTGCCTTTGAACCAATAACTGCACCGCTCTGAACACGTATGTGATCGCCAAAACCAACCTGGCCGCCAATCACGCAATCGTCTTCGATCACCACGCTACCGCTAATTCCGGTTTGCGCGGCGATCACAACCCGCTCGCCAATGTCGCAGTTGTGTCCCACGTGGACCATGTTATCGATCTTAGTTCCCTTCCCAATGCGCGTCTGGCCTAGTGCCGCCCGATCGACGCAAGTTTGCGCACCCAGTTCGACCTCATCTTCTATAACGACGGTCCCCACTTGCGGAAACTTGTGATAACTCACCTCGCCGCGCACATATCCAAAACCATCTGCGCCGATGCAAACACCTGAATGCAGGATGACACGGTCGCCGACTGTGACGTTGTCGTAAAGCACCACGCCCGGATGCAACACACAGTCACGACCGACGACCACATTGTCGCCGATGACAACGCCTGCTTCGACACGCGTGCCCGCGCCAATGCGCGTGCGCTCGCCAATCGAAACATGCGGGCCGATGAAAACTGTGAGATCTAGGTCAGCGGTTTCCGCAATCGCAGCGGACTCGTGGACGAAAGGTTCGCGGTGCTTTTGCGGATGCAGAATCTCAGCAACCAACGCGAAAGCGAGTTTAGGTTTCGCCACTTCGATCAATGTCGAACTGGCTTTCTGACTTGAAACGAACTCGCGGGTCACAAGCAAACAGGTTGCCCTGCTCGCGCCTGCCTTATCAAAGAATTTTTCGTCATCGACGTAGGCAATCTCGCCATCGCCGGCTGTTTCAAGGTCGGCCACGCGCACAATATGAAGAGCGCCATCGCCAACTATTCGGCCGCCGCTGGCTTCGGCCAACTCTGCAATCGTGAAGATTTTCTTTTCACTCATGAAATTTACTTGCGGAACGCCGCCACCTGACGAGTTACAATCGCGCGGCCGATAGTACACTCTTTCTTCCTTCCGAGGTGAATCGCGAGAGGCGGATTCGCTCATTTTACCAAACAAAAACGGGCCTGATCGGTTGAACCAGTAACGTGAAGGCACGAGTGTTTAGGCTTGCCATGCCTCGACAGACCATCTATCATGATGCGGCCGCCAAAAGCTCGCGTGAATTGTGGGCCAGTGCGGCAGTTATTTGTAGTAATACTCAACGTTTTGATAGCAGGTGGTGGAATACTCCAGCGCCTTCGAGGAGAATCTCTCATTGTTTAGTGATCAGTTTCGCAGAGGCGAGTCAGAAAAGGGCAAACTTGCTGGAGTAAAAAGCTCCAAGCTGCTTTCAAGTCTTTCTGGCGTAGCCTGGAAAGCCTTTCAATCCGTAAACAAAGCTTTGCCTGAAGGCGAAGCCATTCGCCCGACCTGGGCCCCCGGACCACTGCTGAAGTCCTACGAACGAAGTGCGCCGCCGCTCGGCTTCCCGAGGGAGACTGATAGTCTTTGCCCGCGTTGTGTGAAAGAAGTTCGCGACGCTGTCATCAGTGGCGAGACCACGCTCGAATCGTTGATGAACGAGCATCCCGGCGAAATCAAAGCTCAGATAGTTGAAGAGAACGGACAGGTGGTCATGCGCAAGACTTGTCCGAAGCATGGCGAGTTTGTTGACGTAATGGCAACTGATCCCGCGTTTCTCGAGCGCATCGAATCGCTCTTTTTTGGACGCGATTTTAAGGCTGCTGAAGATTCGCACGTCCATCATCACGGAACTTCGAACATTAAGTTTGGCCGGGGCGCTGTGTTGACCGTTGACCTTACCAACCGCTGCAACATGATGTGCAATCCGTGCTTCATGGATGCGAATCAGGTTGGCTATGTTCACGAACCAACCTTCGAAGACACCAAAGCAATTTTAGATCGCGCAGTTTCGTTTAAGCCAAAACGCCAAATTATTATTCTGTTCTCAGGTGGTGAGCCGACCTTGTCTCCTTATTACCTCGAGGCCGTCGCTTACGCAAAGAAAGTTGGCTTCTATCGCATCCTCGCGGCAACCAACGGCATTCGCTTCGCGGAAGACATTGAATTCTGTAAAGCAGCGAAGGCGGCGGGACAACACGGCGTCTACCTGCAGTTTGACGGCGTCAGTGAAGAGAAAAACAGACACCGCGGCGTCGGCAACTTGTTTGACGTGAAGCAGCAAGCAATCGAAAACCTGGCCAGCGTCGGCATCAAGGTCACGTTGGTGACGACCATCGTCAACACAGTTAACAACGACGGCATTGGTGCGATCGTTGATTTCGCGGCGAAGAATATCGATAAGGTGCAGACCATCGCCTTCCAACCCGTTTCGTTCACTGGCCGCGACGAAGATATCTCCGACGCGTTGCGCATCAAGCAGCGTTACACGCTGGCCGGCATGACGCATGACCTGAAGAACCAACTGCGCGGACAACTCGAGCCGTTGCGTGATTGGTATCCGCTGTCGTCCTATTCGGCGTTCACGAGCGTGATGGACATGCTGCAAGGCGCAGACGCGCCCTGGGGTTGGTCGTCGTGCAATTGCCATCCGAATTGCGGCATCTTCACGCTGATGGTCGTCAACCGCCACACCGGCGAGTTTAAGTCTTTGTTTGAATTCTTCGACTACGAACAGTTCATGAAAGACATCGCCACGATTACCGACACCGCGCGCGGCAAGAAACTTTCCTACGCGCAGCTCGGCATGGCGATCCTGCGAAACTTCAACGCGGAACAGGCGCCGGAAGGATTTCCGATTTCGCAGATCTTGAATCTCTTCAAACCGTCGTCGACAAATTCGAGTTCAGACCGCAACGATCGGATGAAGGCCAACACGCAGGATGATCCCAACGACACCTGGCGCGTGCTCTGCGTCGAGGGTATGTGGTTTCAGGATCTCTTCAACTACGATTTCCGCCGCACCGAGATGTGCGTGATTCCCTACGGCACCCAGGAAGGTGAGATTTCGTTCTGCGCTTACAACACCGGCGTCGGCTGGCGTCAGATCATCGAGAACATGCACAAGACTGCGAACCTCGCTGACTGGTACCAGGAAAACGAGAGGCATCCGGTCTATGCAGCCGGTCACAACGTGCCCGGTATCTCGAAAAAGCATTCGCTGAGTTTGCCAATCATCCAGGCCGTGCTGGCGGAAGATTCGGATGAACCGCAAGTAATGGTTTCTCCTTATCTCGTCCCGCACGAAGAAGAGTCAATTAGCGTTTAGGCTGCGGACGGTTATCTTCGAACGGCAGCAACTCTTGAGTTCTAGGGATCTTTCGACTCGCCGCATCCCTCGCTTTACCGAAAGGAAAAACCGTGAAAGTTTTGAAGCGATGTCTCTCGTTTCTTCTCCTCTTTTTGATTGTCACTTCCGTAGTCTCCCAGGACAACAAGAAGGATCAAAAGAACAAACCAACGCCAGCCGAAGCTACCCCGCCAGCGACGGTGCGCCCGCCCCTCGCGTTTGGCCTGGTAGAGGATACGCCTGTCCGATTGAAACTCTCTCGCACGATGTCTTCAAAAGACGCAACGCTCAACGAAAAAGTCGACTTTGAAGTTTTAGAAGACGTGAAGGTGGGAGACGTTGTTGTAATTCAGCATGGCGGCATGGCCATCGCTACTGTTACTGAAGCTCAGCATAAACGTCGAATGGGTCGCGCCGGAAAGCTGAACATGAACATCGACTACGTACAGCTAGTCTCAGGAGAGAAGGTTCCACTTCGAGCGGTAAGAGGTGGCAGTGGCGGTAGTCACACTGGAGTCATGACTGGTGCCATAGTGGCTACGAGTATTCTTTTCTTCCCGGCCGCACCCTTCTTTCTTTTCATGCACGGCAAGGACATCACCATTCCAAGGGGAACTGAGATTACAGCGTACGTCGCAGCAGACACACCCCTCGAGCCTGCAGACTTCAAGGCGTTAGGTACGGCTGACCAGCCGTCCAATCCGATTTCAGCAGAAGTTACGACTGTGACTATTAACTCCACACCAGCTGGTGCGGATGTTTTGATCGATGGCAAGTTTGTGGGTAACACTCCTTCGAGCCTTCCGATCACACCCGGCGAACACACTATCGCGATTGAAAGGACAGGATTCAAAACCTGGCAACGAACGGTGACTGTTGTGGCCCGCGGTTCCGCAAATATCGACGCTACTCTTGAGAAGATCCCTTAGACTCCAACCTCACCCTTAAATAACTCGATTGCCCTTATTTCACGGCACCCCGCTTGCACTCTCGCGACGTCGCGAATGAATTCAAGTCGGAGGCAAGCAGATGAAATCGTTGATTTTCCTGTTTCTAGTCCTATTTACATTCAACTCTACGCTGTTGGCCCAGTCATTGGCGCCCCAAACCGCGGCAATAGAAACAATCCAACCGTCGCAATCTGCCGCCGCACCTTCTTCGCCATTGAAGCCTGAAAGTCTGGTCAACAAAATACCTGACGGCA
>JBDUCC010000189.1:0-5873 GCA_040003675.1 bacterium
GAAAGGCAGAGCCGTGATATTCGGGTTCTGATCGCTGATGACCATCCGATCTTTCGCGAAGGATTGGCGAAGGTCATTTCGCGTGATTCCCGATTGCACGTCGTCGCCCAGGCCGAAGACGGTGACCAGGCTGTCGCTCGCCTCATTGAGCTTCGACCCGATGTGGCCGTGCTTGACCTCGACATGCCAGAGCGTGATGGTTTCGCCGTCACTCGCGCAGCGCAAGCGGCCAAGCTCACGGTCAAGGTGATCATTCTGACCTCGCATAACAATGAAGCCCTTTTCCATTCGGCGCTCGACCTTGGCGTAGCTGGTTACGTGCTCAAGGACGGCGCGATTCACGAGATCGTCAATGCTATCCGCACCGTAGCCGGCGGACGCCACTATTTCAGTCCGGAGTTGTCCACCTATCTGCTCCATCGGGCGAACCGCCCTACCAATGTCGTCAGTCTCGCCGAGCGCGAATCGACATCCAACGACCTGGCGTCTTCCGAAGCGCTCCGTGTCAGTCTCCGTCCCTTCGAACCCGCCGCGGACCGTCGCATCTCGCATTACCGCATTCTAAAGAAGCTCGGCGAGGGCGGCATGGGCCAAGTTTACCTGGCGGAGGATCTAAACCTTGGCCGCCAGGTGGCGATCAAAGTTCTGAGCCACGAACTGACCGACAACCCGGACCACTTGCGGCGATTTGAACGAGAGGCACGGGCCGCGTCGGCACTCAATCACCCCAACATCTTGACGGTTTATGAAATCGGAGAGGCAGACGGCGCGCATTTTATTGCCACCGAGTTTATTGAGGGTGAGTCGTTGAGCCACCGCATGCACCGCGGCCCGATCGAACTGGCGGAAGTCCTGGACATCGGGATCCAAATTGCTTCGGCACTCGCGGCAGCGCATGAAGCGAAAATAGTGCATCGCGATATCAAGCGCGACAACATCATGGTGCGCGAGGACCATCTGGTGAAGGTCCTGGACTTTGGCCTGGCCAAAGTGGCCCAGGAGGAAGCGCCTGAAGTCGACAGCGAAGGAGTCACCAAAGCATTACTCAAGACGACACCCGGCCTGGTAATGGGCACGGCTGAATACATGTCGCCGGAACAGGCGCGCGGCCAGGAGGTGGACGAGCGCACGGACATCTGGAGCCTGGGCGTTGTGCTCTATCGAATGGTGACGCGGCACGCACCATTCAAAGGCGGCACGATGAGTGACGTCATTGCCTCGATCCTCAAAACTGACCCTCCGCCGCTGGTAAATGAAGCTGAGCCGGTGCCCCGCCAACTGGAACAGATAATCAGCAAAGCCCTGCGAAAAAATCGCGAAGATCGCTACCAGCACATCAAAGACTTGCTAATTGATCTGAAAGACTGCAAACAAGAGTTGGAGTTTTCTTCCAGACTGGGAGCATCGGTATCTCGGGAACAGCAATCATGGCAATCCACTCGGAGCGGGGAGATTGAGACGAGCAAGGTAACCGACGTAACCAGCGCAACCGACGGTCAACTAACTTCTCCGTCCCAATTCATCGGCAATAAGATCAAGCGTCACAAACTTGGCGTTGCGGCCGCCCTTGTTGTCCTGTTTGGTTTAGTGACCATAGGCGCTCTTGCCTACTTGCGCTATTTTGCCGCCGCCGATCAGACAGGTATTAATTCGCTGGCGGTCATGCCTTTCGTCAACGACACGGGCGACTCGGAAATGGATTACGTATCTGATGGCCTCAGCGAAACTCTCATTAATAACCTCTCGCAGTTGCCCGGGCTGAAGGTGATCGCTCGTAGTTCGACTTTCAGATACAAAGGCAAAAACGTCAACGCCGACGAAGTGGCCCAGGCGTTAGGCGTGAAGAGCATTCTGACGGGACGGGTCTTGCGACATGGCGACACCCTCCAAATCAGCGTCGAGTTGATGGACGCGCGCGATAAGACGCAGGTGTGGGGAGGGCAGTACAATCGCAGCGGCCGAGATTTGATGGCCGTGCAGCAGGAGATTGCTCGGGATATCTCGCACAACCTGCGCCTCAAGCTTTCCACTTTGGAGCTGAGCCGCGTCGGCAGTCTGCACACTGCAAACGCCGAAGCCTACGAGTTTTACCTCAAAGGTCGCTTCTACTGGAACAAACGCACGGGCGAATCGCTCAAGCAGAGCATCGACTACTTCAATCAGGCGATTGAAAAAGATCCCACCTATGCGCTGGCCTATGTTGGACTGGCCGATGCCTACATCGTCATCCCGTACTTTTCTGTCGTTTCGCCTCAGGAGTCGTACCCAAAAGCTAAAGCGGCAGCAAAGCGAGCCCTCGAGATAGACGACACACTTGCTGAAGCGCACACGGCCATGGCTGCTGTGCTAATGAACTACGATTGGAACTTGCCGGAGTCAAACAAAGAATTTGAACGGGCCATTGAGTTGAATCCGAACTACGCGACCGCCCACCACTGGTACGCCCGGGAAAACCTGACAGTTATGGGCAATTTCGACAGAGCTCTGGCAGAGATGCGGCGGGCGCAGGAACTGGATCCGCTTTCGTTAATAATCAATGCCAACCTGGGCAAGGCTTATTTCAACGCACGCCGTTACGACGAGGCCATCCAGCAATTGCGCAAGACGATAGAGATTGATCCAGTTTTTTTTGTGGCGCATCATTATTTAGGTTCTGCCTATGCGATGAAAGGGGATTTTCCAGCGGCGCTCGCTGAATATCAGAAGGCCCACCAGCTGAATGAGTATGATCCACATGTGCTGGCCCTGACGGGGCGTCTCTATGCCGTGTCCGGCAACAAGGCGGAGGCGCTCAAAACCATCGCGCAACTAAAGTCGATTGCTCGGGAGCGTTATGTGGCCGATTACAGCATAGCCCTGATCTATGCGGCGCTCGGCGAGAAGGACCAGGCGTTCGAACTGCTGGACAAAAGTTACCGGGATCATACTGTGGACATGCTCACGCTTTACTATGATCCGCTCATCGACAACCTTCGATCCGATCCACGCTTTGCAGATCTGCAGCGGCGCGTTGGGTTGAAGTAAGTGGTGGGGAGTTGAGGTTATTCGGAACTTAAGAATTAGGTGGCGCACTTCTGGAAAGCGAATCCACAGATTACGCCGATTACGCAGATCAAGCGAAACGTTAGAGACAAGAGACAACAAATTTCAATGTTGCCGTTTAGTGATGGTTCTAATCTTTTGCCAATCTGTGTAATCTGCGAAATCTGCGGATTATGATTTCGCGACTGATATAATCGCGAACCCATCCCATCAATTGACTTGGTAGCACGAAAGGAGCGGTCAACGTGAATCCATCGCATCAATCAACACCGGAGCGACGGATCATTCGCAGTTGCGTTATGCTTCTGCTGGCCGCAATCGTCCTCGCCGGCTGCTCAAAGAAAGATGAAAGCGCTCCAGCTACCGGTGGAGGTGGACACACAACTACTTCCGCAGCCAACTCAAACACCGCCCCGTCTTCGCCAGCTTCAGCCGGTGAGGGAAAACCAACAACCTGGGAGGCGAACGCCACCTCGCTAAACGGCAAAGATGGAGAGACATTAATGCTCGCGTGTTCGCCGGGAGGCACAGCGCATGCGGTTTGGGGCAGCGACATCTATACGGCGGATTCATCAATCTGCACCGCCGCGGTCCATAGCGGATTGATAACCTATCCGCAAGGCGGCTCCGTTACGATCGAGTTGCGCCCAGGCCGGACCATCTATGGCTGCAGTGAAAGAAACGGCGTGACCACCAGCGCTTATGGCTCGTATCCGCACAGCTTCGTTTTCAAAACTCCAGACACCGAGGCAGTCGTGCGCGAAGCGGACGAGGAAACACCTGTGCTGTGGAATTCGTCGGCTTCAATGGTCGGCTCCGAAACCGGCAAGACCTACAAATTCAAATGTCCCCCCAGCGGCAAAGCAAGCGCGATGTGGGGCACCGACATCTACACCGCTGATTCATCAATTTGTAATGCGGCGGTCCATGCCGGCAAGTTCACGTCGGAGAGCGGCGGCTCGGTAACGATCGAACTTCGGCCAGGCGAATCTTCCTACAAAGGAACAACACGCAACGGAATCAAGACCAATGACTACGGCGCCTACGGTCGCAGTTTTGTGGTGAAGTGAGCTGCGTGACTTAACTGTTTGTAAGCAATCAGCAGTGAACTATCGTGATGAGGTCAGTACCACCACGCGGTAGCGGGTGTGGGTCAGTCCGCGAAGTGGACGTCAGCACAAGCCTGGACGTAAGCCGGGTGATAGCGGTGGCGGTTTACAACACGTCAATGGGAATGATTCCTCTGTCGCCCGCTCTGCGGGCTTTGGATATTACGAGCTGAAAAAGATTAATATTTAGTTCACCATCTGATTAAGATCGAGGCGTTCATCGCCGTGTTAATTCGCCGCTTCGGATGATGTGATGTTCAGTCGTTTCATTTTTGCTGCTTTCATCCTCATCGCTCTCACGCCTTCGCTTGCTAGCGCGTGTAGTTGTATGTCTTCGAACGCACCGTGTAATCAAACGTGGAAATCCGGGAACGTTGTCTTCCTCGGGACTGTAACCGCCAAGTTTCCCGCTGAGACCCCAGCGCGTGCGGGAACGTCGGACTACCTCCGTCCACAGTTTGCCTTCCATTTTTCAGTGACAGAAAGTTTTCGCGGCCCAGCCATTCCCGGCAAGGAGATTGTGGTCTACACGGGCGGAGGTGGTGGCGATTGCGGTTATCCGTTTACGGTTGGAACGAGTTACCTGGTCTACGCGTTCGCTTCCAAAGATGAACTGACCACGGGCATTTGTACGCCAACCAGCCCGGAAGTGATGGTCGGCGCCGTCGTCCGTCAACTGCGTGCATTGCAGAGTGGCCGACGTGTCGACGATTTGTTTGGCACGATTGGTACTGCAGCGAAAGGCGTCGGTTATGACGACCTGGCGGAGACGGCACCACTCGCTGACATACGAGTACGTGTGATTGGCATTCGTAGTCCTGAACGTTCTACGACAACGGATCGAGAAGGCGTTTACTCATTTCAATCGTTGCCTTCAGATACTTACCGACTCGAAGTTGACCTTCCCGCCGGTATGAGCACGTGGCAGCGAAACAGAGGCGATACAATCACGGTACAGATTGGCAACGAAGGGTCATCCGGTTGCCGCACAGATCTGTTTGCTCGTCCTGATGGAAGAATCTCAGGATGGGTCGTTGACGATACTGGAAGTGGGCTGGCCGGTTTCGTAACGATCAAGCCAGCCGATCCGAAAGAAGCTGAAGCCGCTAGCCGACGTGGTGGACTTCCGGGGTACACCACTGAAGATGGCAGCTTCACACTGTCGCTACTTCCGCCCGGTCGATATCGTTTGCTGTTTCATCCCAAGATCGACGGCAACGTCAATTTGGGAGTGCCGGCCGCTTTGTCGGATATCGTAGATCTTAGTTTCGGACAGCACCTCGAGGATTTTCGTTTCAAACTGGCGACGATCCGAACCACGCCACAATAGGGACGTGATCGGACGGCTCTTTCGCGGCACGCGCAAATGGCATCACCGACGGAATCGTAACGCTGAAAGCGTTATAGAACGCCAGATGGGTCTGTCCTACTTTTAACAGTTTGCATCCGCGTTCCTCTAGGTGATATAAGCCCTGCATCTCACACCGTCCGCCTCAGGAGGGCCTTCCAATGCCGCAAGTTCCCAGCAGGGTAGTCGCCAGATTGTCCTCGGCCATCAAACGTTTTCAACCGATTATCGCTTCGGCAAAGTCACGCGGTGCTCGTCGAAGATTTGTGCGATTGAATCTAATACTCGAACCTCTCAGTTTTCAAAAGCAAGACTATTGTACCCTTGCATAAGGCACGCCTGGTCGAGTACGACACGGACGCTGAGTCCGTTTT
>JBDUCC010000190.1:0-5865 GCA_040003675.1 bacterium
CGGCCGCCGATCGCGCCCCCCGCAGTCGCTACCTTCGAGCTGGCACAGCCATTTTTAGGGCACCCTAAATTCAATCTCGAAAGCCCAACTTCCTACTCCTTAATTCTTGCTCGCTGCATCAATACCTTTTGCTCTGATAGCGCATCAGCCAAAATCGTTTCTTCGTTACTAGTTGTAAACTTTCGCTCACGTAAAACCACTGCGCCATTTATGACGACATCCTTAACGTCGTTCGTTTGAGCCGAGTAAACCAGGGACGAGGCTAACTGCTGCGAGCGCGGAATTGAGTGAAGGTGATTGAGCGCTACTACGATCACATCCGCGCGCTTGCCAATCTCCAAACTGCCAATTTCATTTCCCAACCCAAGCGCTTGTGCGCCCGCGATGGTCGCCATGCGAAGCGCCTGACTCGCGGCGATGACTTCCGGTCCATGCAGAGCTTTCTGTAATAGCGCCATGGTGCGCATTTCCGTAAACATGTCGAGCCGGTTGTTACAGGCGGCGCCATCCGCGCCAAGCGAGACCGATATACCACGATCGAGCATCGTCGCAACCGGCGCGATGCCTGAACCAAGTTTCAGGTTTGATGAAGGACAGTGCGCCACATTGGTTTTCGTCTGCGCCAGAACTTCAAGTTCAGCCTCGTCGAGATGAACGCAGTGAGCCAGCACAACGTGACTACCTGTTAACCCAAGCGAGTAGAGGTAGGCCACGTTGCGCAAGCCGGAATCGCGCTCCACTAACTCACACTCCTGCGGATTTTCCGATGCATGCGTGTGCACCATAACCTGATGCTCGCGCGCGAGCTGCCCGACGCGAGCAAGAAGTTCACTGGTGCAACTGAGCGCGAAGCGCGGCGCAAAGCAATAACGGATGCGACCATTAGCCCCGCCGTGCCAACGCTCAAGCAGATCAATTGAGGCCGCTATGGATTCTTCTGTTTTTTCATGAAGGCCTGCGGGCACATGATCGCCGTGGTCCATCATGCATTTGCCGACGGTGGCGCGAAAACCAGTTTCTTCGACTATTTTGAAAACCTCTTCTGTGTGATTGACGGTTTCCATCGTTAACGCGCAGGTAGTCCCACCTTGAATCAACTCGGCAATGCCCAGGCGAGCTGAAGCCCTGATTGATTGGACAGTATGGGCAGCTTCCATCGGCCAGACTCGTTTCTTCAGCCAATCAAGCAGCGAAAGGTCGTCGGCAGCGCCGCGAAAAAGAGTTTGACAGAGATGAATGTGAGTTTGGACAAATCCCGGTAATACCGCGCAGTCTGTCGCGTCTATCACAACGTCCGCCGTCATCCCGCTCTCCGCCAACCTAGTAATGCGGCCATTCTCAATCAACAGATCTCCTTCATGAATCGCGTCTTGCGCGTCCATGCTCAGGAGTGTGCCGCCCTTGATGAGAATGGATTCCATAATTGGGTGTCGGGTATCAGGTATCGGGTATCGGGTGTCGGGTGTCGGCATTCAGATACTTACCGGCACCTGACACCCGACACCTGATACCTAACTTTAAAGCATTTAAGCAAAACACAAAACAGGCGCTCGGCCGGGAATAATTGATACCAGCGGCCGAACGCCTTTTTATTTTATGGTGCGCTTACTTCTTGTCGGCAGTCGCAGCCTTCGCTGCGGGCGCTGGCTCAGGCTTCTCCTCACGCACGGGCATTCCGAGTTTTACCTTCACTTCCCTTTCAATTCGCTTGAGAAGATCAGGATTCTCTTTCAGAGTAACCTTTGAGTTCTCCCGGCCCTGTCCCAAACGATCGCCTTTGTAGGAAAACCACGCGCCGCTTTTATCGACGACATTTTGCATGACTGCCAGATCCAGAACATCGCCTTCACGCGAGATTCCCTCGCCGTACATGATGTCAAACTCGCACTCGCGGAACGGCGGCGCCACCTTATTTTTTGCAACTTTGACTTTAGTGCGGTTGCCCACCACCCGGTCCCCGTCCTTAATGGCGCCGATGCGCCGGATGTCGAGCCGCATGGAAGAATAAAACTTCAGCGCGCGGCCGCCAGTCGTAGTTTCGGGGCTGCCAAACATTACGCCGATTTTTTCGCGAATCTGATTGATAAAGATGAAGCACGTATTCGACTGCGAAACAATCGCTGTCAATTTGCGCAGTGCCTGGGACATCAGACGGGCCTGCAAGCCTGGCAACGAATCGCCCATTTCACCATCGAGCTCTGCACGCGGAACCAGAGCGGCCACCGAGTCGACGACGATCACGTCGATTCCGTTCGAGCGCACTAGCGCTTCGGCAATCTCCAGGGCCTGCTCGCCGGAATCCGGCTGAGAAATCAGCAACTGGTCGATATCGACTCCGAGTTTCCCTGCGTAATCCGAATCCATTGCATGTTCGGCATCGATGTAAGCAGCCACGCCGCCAGCTTTTTGCGCCTCGGCAACGATGTGCAGGGCCAGGGTCGTTTTGCCCGAACTTTCAGGGCCATAGATTTCAATAATGCGCCCACGCGGCACACCGCCGATGCCCACGGCCACGTCCAGACTTAGCGAAGTGGTAGAGATGGCGGGTATGTCTGAGACCTCACGCTCGCCCATGCGCATGATTGATCCTTTGCCAAATCTTTTTTCAATGCTTGCTAGGGCCGCTTCGACTGCCTTACCGCGGTCTGCACTTATTCGATCTTCAGATGCCATGGCACTCATCTCTTTCTTCTGCTCCTTTTTCTCAACGCTGGTACCCAGGTAGACGTCAGCATAACACATCGGGCGCGAGAATGGAACAGTGTTTCATACTTGCAACAGCAATTATTTTAGAGGGTGGCTATGAAAAAAGCCGGCGGCGCGGGTGCAGCCCTCTCTGCCCCCAAACGCAGGGTGAAATTTGCGCACAAAACTTCATGCGCGAAGAAAAAATCACTGCCTGATTAACTCTGTGGCCGCGCGGTTAGTGCGGCGTTCGACCTCTTGGCTCAGCGAGGGCATCTCGCCGGAGGCTTCGTCCTTCGAAATCCGTTCGACGCGCCACAGAGGAAAAAACAGATCGCCCATACCGATAAAGGGCTCGTCATGGGCGACGGCATGTACCCAACTATCAAATGCATTCAAGTCGAGGCCGCGCAAGAATACTCCGGTAGGCGTAATTTCGTCGAGCAGGCCCCAACACTTTTCACGAGGTGAATGCAGGGCAATTATAACTACGGTTCCGGGCTGAATGCCCGCGCTGCTTGTTTCGCCTTCTTTCATATCGATGCCAGAAATTTTGCTACGCGCGATGGTCAGACTTTTCTACCAGGAAATTCACTTTCGTTTCTTCATGGCCTCGTTCAGCAGTTGGATCATTTGATCTCGCTTGTTTTTGGCGGCCCAGGCCGAAGCTGTCAGGCCATCATTGTCTTTTAGGGCCGGATTCGCGCCTTTCTCGAGAAGGATTCGTGCCACTTCTTCACGGTCGTAAACGGCAGCCCACATCAAAGGTGTGCCACCCACCTTGTTTTGGACATTAGGGTCTGCGCCTTTTGCGAGCAGCATTTGTACGATGTTCGCATTTCCCCGCTGGGCGGCGCCGTGTAACGCCGTTTCGCCACCGGTGTCCTGCAAATCAACCTTTGCGCCTCGCTCAAGCAGTTGCGTTGCGAAGTCGTCGCGGTCACTCCACACGCAGCGCATCAACGCCGTCACGCCGTTTCCTGCTTGCGCATTCAAGTCCAGCTCCCGCCTGGCCAACAGCGCTTGCGCCACTTCATCTTCCTTGTGTTCCAGTGCTCGCAAAAACGCGGTACCGCCGCCCTCGTCTTTGCGATTGACGTCGGCGCCGCCGTTAAGAAGCGCATTGACGATGTGTAGGTCGCCGCGCGCTGCAGCTGAAATGAGCGGGGTGGCGCCGCTGTCTTTGGCTTTGGCATTAGGATCAATGCCGGCGGCCAGAAACGCATTGACGGAGCCGACGTCACCGGCTGCTGCAGCCGAGAGAAACGACTCTTCATCGTAGTTGTAACCGCGCAACTTCAGGAACTGCTTGGCTGCTTCCGGAGTTGGCTTATTGTTCTCGGGTTCGCTGCAGGCGAGCAGGCTGAACAGAATTACGACCGCGAGGATCGTCTTTGCTAAGTTATGGCTATTCAAACTAAAACCTTCTCATTTGCAATCACTATTTGCAGGGGGCCACGATTGCCCGCGTAATGTGCACAGGCTTTGAAGGTTTCTCGCCCTCAGTCGGCGCATGGTTGATTGCATCAACAACTTCAATACCGCTGGTTACTCTACCAAACGCTGAAAACTTTCCGTCGAGATTCGAGCCATTGCCGGCGAGTATGAAGAAACTCGTAGTGGCGCTGTTTGGCTCGTCGGGCCGTGCCATCGACACAATGCCGCGTTCATGTTTTATGAGGCTCGGCTCGTCCGGCAGTTTATGCGTCATCCTCTTTGCCAACTCAATTCCCCACTTCTCGCTGGTCGACAGATTGCCGCCCTGAATTACGAAGTCCTTAACGATGCGACTGAACGTCGTGGTATCGAACGCGCCCGTAGCCGCGAGATTTAGAAAGTTGCGAACGTTTTCCGGCGCCGAATCAGACAACATTTCAATCACGATGTTGCCTGCCTCAGTTTGTAGCGTGACACATTGTTGGGCCATCTTTTCCACGGATGCGCCGTCAAATGGCTCAGGCTTTGCCGCGATTGTTTCGTCGGGCCTGGCGTTTTTCTTTGGCGGATTGGCTGACGTTTCAGCGCTCTTCGGTTCCTGCGCGCCGGGGGGAGAAACCAACACCAGCGTACTGATCAGAAGCAATATCAAATTCGAAAGGTTTGTTTTCATCCGCTCGCAGCTTTGCTGCCTTCCGTTGCGAAAGATAGTAATGCCTCGCGAGGCGTAGCCTCGCGAAATATTTGAATCCACTGGCCGGTAAGGCACAGCCTTACCGCACGGAAGGCGGCAGAGCCGCAATATCGGAAGCTGTCAAATAAACTTCGCTGCGGACAGCCACTGACCACCATCAACCACCAAAATTTCGCCGTTAACAAAACTCGCTGCGTCGGAACAAAGGAAAACAGCGGCACGCTCGATGTCGGCGATACGACCAAAACGTCCCAGCGGTATATTCTTCCTCAGTTTTTCTTTGACTGGCTCGGGCACCAGACGTTTCATGCCCTCAGTGTCTTCAATCGGACCGGGAGCAATGGCGTTGACACGAATACCGTAGCGTCCCCACTCAACCGCCAGATTGCGTGTCAGCGCATCGACGCCGGCTTTGGCAGCGGAAACGTGAAGCTGCATAGGCGTGCCAAGATAATGAAGCGTGGCGCTAATGTTCAGAATCTGGCCGCTGTGTTCGTTCAATTGCGCGAAGGCAGCGCGACAGACGTTGAACGTGCCTTTCAAATCAATGTCCACTACGGTGCCAAAACCATTTGGGGATAACTCTTCAGCTTTGCAAAGAAAGTTTCCCGCGGCGCCGTTAATCACAATATCGATCTTGCCAAAGCGTTCAATGGTTGCGGCAATCGCATTTTCCACATCGTCAGTGTTGCGAACGTCTGCGGCCACGGCAAACGCTTCGCCAACATTGGCGTCTTGACTGTGCGTGTCGTTGATAACCTTCGTTGCTGCTTCCAGATGGTCCATGCTGCGACTTACCAGGGCAACATTAGCGCCGGCTTCGGCAAGTGCGCGCGCAACGCCGCCAGTGATTCCAGTGCCGCCGCCGGTGACAAAAGCAGCGCGACCTTTCAAGATTCCGTCGATGAATATTTTATCTGCCATCTCCACCGTCCAACTGTTAATTAGTTAATCCAGATTGTTGAATCTTCTCCACCCCCCCCGGCGTCTTTTCCTGCAATAAGGCTAGTGGAATCATGAAGTCAGTACCACCTCGCGGTAGCGGGTGG
>JBDUCC010000026.1:0-19388 GCA_040003675.1 bacterium
ATACGACCAGCCCCGTCGAATCGTCTTCTCGAATCGGTTTCTTGTCCGCAGGAATGCCGTCCGCGGCAGGGTTGGTTCAACACGCTGAATTCTTTTCCGGTCAGTTAGCTAGTTAGGAGAGCCATAGCGTCGGAAATAGCTCATTGCTTTAGTCTATTGGGGTTGAGATGACCGCCTATTTTCCAACCTCTTCACCAGTAATCGCTTCAATCCGCCATTTGCTGCCAAGCCGGAACCGTTCTTTCAGAATCTGGGAACTCTTTGCTGTTCCGGCACGAACAATGCCGCAGACCCCGGCCCAATCATCTACACTTTCGCACAAGGTTCTCCTTTCTCGTACCCTTTGAATTCGCGTCTGCAAGCAGGCATAGACCCACGTACGGGGACCGTACTCAGTCCGACTGGTCCAGAAACTTTGCCTGGAGGCTTCATTCGCACTGATCTCCCGGTGGAAGTGAACGGCGTGCCTGAGAACATGCCGAATTCCTACGTTTATAACTACTCGATGGAAGTGCAATACCAGCTTCCGGCCAGGATTGTGGCTTCGCTTGGATATGTCGGCAGCACCGGGCGCAAGCTGATCCGCACAGTTGACCTCAATCGCTACACGCCGGGAGATCTTTTTGGTTACCAGAGGGATGCTTTTAATGGTGCATCGCCAGTCAACCGCGATCGCGTCCAGACCAGAGATAGAAATGGGAATTTCATTACACCCCGTTTGACTGGAAACCCGAACTTCGGCGCGATCCTCTTTCCCTTGCCTGATGTGAACTCGAATTACAATGCAATGATCTTGACCATCACTCGTCAGTACGCGCGCGGCCTCCAACTCGAAGGCACTTACCGCTGGAGCAAGAGCATCGACACCAGCTCATTTGGGCGCGGCCCGCAGCAAAGCGATCCGAGCGACCAGCGGCTTGAACGTGGGCCTTCGGATTTCGATGTCAGGCATAACCTCGTTGTGTCAGGACTCTGGGACATCCCGCTCTTCCGCGCGCGCAAGGACTTTCTAGGTAAGGCCCTCGGCGGGTTTCAGATTAACGGCATTTTTACGTTCCATACTGGATTTCCCTGGACGCCGCAAATCGGTTGCTGTTTTCCAGACCGTAATGACCCTAATGGTGATGGTCGCCTCCCTGACCGCCCGACCCAATATTTTGGTGGCGTGATCACAAACCCGTCTAATCAGGACTTCATCAACGGTATTTTCCCGATCGATACCGCTCATCCCAGGGGTGGTCCTGACTACTTTAATGCTTTCAACGCGTGCCAAAACTTCCCGGCTGATTGTTTCACGACCATCCCCGGACCAGCCGGAATTGGGCGGAATTCATTTCGCGGGCCAAGGTTCCGGCAACTGGATCTTAGCATCGTGAAACAGACGGGACTGCCTAATTTCCTACATCTTGGCGAAGCCGCGAACCTGGAAATTCGCGCCAACTTCTTTAATGTGCTTAACCTGCTCAACCTTCCTGCCTTCCAACCGGTGACCAGCCGCACGGACATTTTCAATGGCGATTTTGGTCGTGCCACGTTTGGACTTGCCGGGCGCGTCACAGAATTCCAGGCGCGCTTCAGTTTCTAGCGCCCGCTCGATCATGGCGCGAGTGAATGAGCAACTCTTGTTGCAGTCTCATTCGCTCGCGCTTTGTTGATCTCAGTAAGACCCGATCGGAAGCACAGCGTCTTTCAGGAGAACTGTTTGGTCATGTTTATGCCACGTCAGTGCCATTTGACCCGCGCCGCCGCTCTGTTCATCATCATAATCATTGCGTGTGCGCCTCTAAACGGGACGCCGCAACAACAGCGTCACCGTAACGTTCCTTCGCAGTCGCGCCGCGACAGCACCGCCGATACCGAAAGCAGAATCAACGCTCTGCTGGCAAAGATGACCCTCGCGGAGAAACTCGGTCAACTACAACAGCTCGACGGCGAAGGCAACGGAACTTTTCGCCCCGAGCACCTGGAACTGATTCGCAAAGGTCTGCTTGGCTCAACCCTCAACGTTCGCGGCGCGAAAAATACCAATCAGCTTCAGCACGTGGCCATGGATGAATCTCGCCTGAAGATTCCAATCCTGTTCGGCTTTGATGTAATTCACGGTTACCGCACCATCTTTCCCATTCCGTTGGCTGAAGCCAGCAGTTGGGATCCGGCGTCAGCCGAACGTTCGGCCAGCATCGCAGCACAGGAAGCGCGTGATTCCGGCGTGCGCTGGACATTCGCACCAATGCTCGACGTCGCGCGCGACCCGCGCTGGGGACGAATCACGGAAGGCGCCGGCGAGGATCCGTTCCTCGGCGCCGCTTTCGCACGCGCGCGCGTGCGCGGATTTCAGGGAGCTGATTATAGTGCGCCGGACAAGATCCTCGCGTGCGCTAAACATTGGGTTGCCTACGGCGCAACTGAAGGCGGACGCGATTACAACACCACTGACATGTCGGAAAACACATTGCGCGAAATATACTTTCCACCATTCAAAGCGGCGGTTGACGCGGGCGTCGGCACTGTGATGAGTGCCTTTAACGATCTCAACGGCGTGCCGACGTCAGCCAACCCCTTCACGCTGACAAAGGTCTTGCGCGGCGAATGGAAGTTCGATGGCTTTGTGGTTAGCGACTACACCTCAGTGAAAGAGCTAATCAACCACGGCCTGGCCGCAGACGAACAGGACGCGGCCCGCCTCGCGCTAAATGCCGGCGTTGATATGGAAATGGTCAGTCGGCTCTTTAATCAGCATGGCTCTCAACTGCTGAAAGAAAAAAAAATATCGCAGGCGACGATTGACGAAGCCGTGCGTCGTATTTTGCAAATCAAATTCAGGCTGGGACTGTTCGAACATCCCTACACCGACGAGGTGCCTGAAAGTAGTTCACTCCTTACCTCCCAAAACCGCGCCGCCGCGCGCGCTATAGCAAATCGTTCAATGGTCCTATTGAAGAACGAGCGCGAAACCTTACCGCTGGGCAAGACTCTCCGCTCAATTGCCGTTATTGGTCCGTTGGCCGACGACCATCGTTCGCCGCTTGGCTGGTGGAGCGGCGATGGTAAACCAGAGGACACAGTCACTGCTCTCATGGGAATCCGGGCAAAAGTGTCGCCTGCAACGAAAGTCAGTTATGCGAAAGGCTGCGACACGCAGGGCGATTCAACCGACGGCTTTGCTGAAGCAGTAGCGCTGGCGGGCGATAGTGACGTGGCTGTCATCTTCGTGGGCGAATCCGCGGAGATGGTTGGTGAAGCCGCTTCGAAAAGTTCACTCGATCTTACCGGCCGCCAGTTGGATTTGGTTAAAGCAGTGCGTGCAGTAGGCAAGCCAACCATTGTCGTGCTAATCAATGGTCGTCCGTTGACAGTAGGATGGATAGTTGAGAATACACCGGCAGTTCTGGAGGCTTGGATGGGCGGCACGGAAGCAGGCAATGCAATCGCTGACGTTCTGTTTGGAGATGTGAATCCCAGTGGCAAACTGCCTGTTACCTTCCCGCGCACAGTCGGCCAGGTGCCTATCTACTACAATCATATGAACACCGGCCGACCTCCTGAAGCCAACAACCGGTACACTTCAAAGTATCTCGATGTTCCCTGGACGCCGCTATTCCCTTTCGGTTACGGGCTAAGCTATACGCAATTCAAGATTACTAACTTGCAATTAAGTGCCCAACGTATTTCAGCGACGGGAAGGTTGACGGCCAGTGTTGAAGTCGAGAATGTTGGCAGGCGTTCTGGCGATGAAGTGGTCCAACTCTACATTCGCGACGTCGCTGCGAGCATGACGCGGCCCGTGAAAGAGCTTAAGGGCTTTCAGCGAGTAACGCTGCAACCCGGCGAGAAGAAGCGAGTTGAGTTTTTGCTCACCGCTGAACAACTGGGGTTCTGGAATCGCGAGTTGCGCTTTACGGTCGAGCCGGGAGAGTTCAAAGTGATGGTGGGAGCAAATTCCGATGACCTGATAGAGGCTACATTTGCGGTGGGAAAACAGAAGTAGGCTGAGGCTCTGGTTTGTGCAGAAGGAAAAAAGATGAAGCTGCAAAAAATAGCGATCTGGGGATTTTTGGTTGCTGGCATACTCGGTGGCATCGCCGGGTTGAGAGACCTATTCGCTCCTGGCTTTTTCAATGTAAGTCCACAAGTAAAGACGAAAACTGACATCATCCTTCAATTCGTCAGCGCCGCATCATTTTTGGCCCTGGCGTTTTTGTTTAAGCTAAGCTTGCAGAAGGACGCCAACGAGAAGAAGTAACCAATCGGTCGGCGTCGCACAAAAAGTCCCATATGGGTCGCCGCGGAGCGATCTCGTTAGCACCGTGGCTTTAGCCCGGTGACCCGGCCCAGGATCATGGACCCTCAACCGTTTTAACGGTTTTTGGTCTACGCGATAAACCGTTAAAACGGTTAAAGACATTGGATCACTTCTCGTATCACCGGGCTAAAGCCACGGTGCTAATGAAATCGCTCCGCGCGATAACTGTTGCTGGACTATGGTGAACGGCATTAGCCGCACCAGCATCGGCGACTTTTTGTGCAAAGCCCAATCGGTCACCATGATCTGATGCAACAGAAAACGCATTCAGTTAGAGTCGCTACGCGATTCTTCGCGCTTTGGTTCCTGGCAGCCTTCCTGCCGCTCATCTCCTTCCCCTCCTCAACTCCAGGTAGATCGCCAGTATCTACAACAGTCTCTTTTCATTTTCAGGCTGCCGCCGTTCGCAAATCTTCAAATCAAGACCAACTCTTTCTTGAAGACCTCCAGCACCGTTCCTTTAATTATTTTTGGGAGCAGGCCGATCCGCAAACGGGTCTGGTACCGGACCGCGCACGCATCGATGGCTCAGCTCTGGATGAGAATCATCGGAACGTTGCGAGTACTGCGGCGACTGGCTTTGGCTTAACAGCGCTTTGCATCGCTGCGGAACATGGTTGGATCACTAAGAACCAGGCGCGCGCGCGCACTCTCAATACGCTGCGATTCTTTGCTGAGCAGGCTTTCGAGAAACACGGTTGGTTCTACCATTGGCTTGATGCGAAAACCGGAGAACGCCGGTGGAATAGCGAAGTCTCATCTATCGATACCGCCTTGCTGCTGGGCGGGGTGCTCACGGCGCGCCAGTACTTCCGGGATGATGCGGAAATACAAAAGCTGTCAACGAAGATCTACGAGCGAGTCGATTTTCACTGGATGCTGAGCGGTCACCCGCTGCTTTTGTCGCACGGCTGGAAACCGGAAACTGGTTTTCTAAAGCCTCGCTGGGACACCTTCAGCGAAGACACCATTCTTTATTTGTTGGCAATTGGATCATCCACGCATCCGATTTCGCCGTCATCCTGGCGCGCTCTCTGGCGCGATCGTTATCGCTATGAGGGTCATGAATACTTCACCACCATCGGCGTACCGCTCTTTATGCATCAATACGCACACGCCTGGATCGACTATCGCAAACGGCGCGAAAGCCGAGGGGATCGCATTGATTATTTTGAAAACTCCATAGCAGCTACGCTCGCGCATCGGGCTTTTTGCAGGAATCTCTCGCACGATTTTCCGGCGTTTGGATCGGCCATGTGGGGCATCACTGCTTCTGATAGTGCGAAGGGTTATCTTGCCTGGGGTGGACCTCCGCGCGATCCGGAAATCGACGGAACCATCGTTCCCTCCGCGGCCGGCGGCTCACTCATGTTTACTCCGGAGCTTTCCATAACAGCACTGCGCGCCATGCACGCGAAGTATGGCGACAAAGTTTATGGTAAATATGGCTTCATCGACGCTTTTAACCCAAACACTGGTTGGTTTGACAGCGACGTGATTGGAATCAATGCCGGAATAATCCTGCTAAGCGCGGAGAATTCGCTGACCGGGAACGTCTGGACCTGGTTCATGCGAAATCGGGAGATTCCCCGGGCTATGCAAATGATAGAATTGGTCAGATCCAAATCCAGAACTACTTTGCGGCCTCGGGAAAGATTCGATAGCTACAGGCGGCGAGTGAATTTCGCAAAGGAACAACAAGGACAAGTCAATTCTGTTCGGTTCTCGAAACGCGACCATATAACTCAGTCAATTCCCCTAAGCGCTCGGCGAGCGCATTCGTCCAATCGCATCTATTAGATTTTACTTCACGTATTCCCAGTGCCATGGTTCGTAAAAGTAAGGGCGGAAACCAAAGCGCTCGGCATTGCGCACGAGCCACTTGTAAACGCGCGTCTCGACCTGAACTTTGCGATTTGAGTCCCTGGTATCAACCGGGTCGCCCCCCACGTAAAGATCGAGGGCGCGGCCAGTGAAGTGTGGACTATTAACGGCCAGCCCGGCGCTCCCAGAATTCGGAGATTCGCGTCGCAGTTTGTCCTGGTATTCGCGCGAGCGAAACGCCGAAACAATCTTCAAGAATTTTTCACTGGGCGCGAGTTCGTTTTGTGCCGTGTGAGCGAGTCTGAGTGAACGATCCGCTGCGGCCGCCGCCACCATGCGCTTGTACGCAGCATATGTTTCGCGTTCCACTTGCCGCAGTTCCGGCTCGCGAGTCGGATCATAAAAATCTGAAATGGGAGCGGTGAGCAGTTGGTTAGGTTTCGCTGTTTCCCTGTTCTTGAGACGCGCGCCCTGCCAAACGCTAATCATACCGTAAAGCGACTGGTCGTTGAGCAGGCCAGTGGACGGCAACCCCATCTGTTTCTGCCAGACTGCGACTGACTTTGCGAACCCGATCGAATTGACATCGTTCGTTGTGTTTAGCAAGCGATTGATGAGCGACGTGTAAAGGTACCAGCCGTGTTGGGGCTTGCCGCCAAACTTCCACTCGAGATCATTTTGGAGCAGCACGTTTTGAGGGACCGCCGATGCTAAATCTGACGCAGTCGCCCGCCCTCCGCGACCCATATGGCCCTGACCATGTCCCAGGTCAAAAGTCGCGAGTGCTACAAGCACGGTCGCCAACATCGCTATGCGAAGTAGGACAGGCACTCCTGCCGGTCCCTTTTGAGTAGTCATAACGTTATCTACTCTATTTGCAAAAGCAGGGACAAGCAGGAATGCCTGTCCTACTTTGATCCGCTCATAAATACGACAACCACCAGTCGCGCCGCCTTGCTTTCACGCCCGCGAACCATTTGCATAACGGATAGAGCAGCAACACTCCGACAATCCAACATGCATAGACAACAGCAAGATTGAAACCGACGCCCGGCGGCGGGCCACCAAAATTTATCGAAGTGCTGAACATCCAGCGTACCGGCTTCCCGGCGATTAGGTGAACGAGTACTGACATAAGGTGCGCAGTGGGCCACTGCAACAGATAGAAGAACAACGGCACGCGGCCAAATGTGATGAAGATGTTTTTGATCCGCCCAAAAAATGAAGCAGGCTGCGTTGGTGACTTATCAGCGCTGGATTCAAACCAAGCCAGCGCCAACAGCGCCGGCCCCAACGTCATCAACAGGAAAAGCAGCGAAGGCGGATACTTCGTCACATTCAAGAATGAGAGGAGGGTAAACTTCCAATCGCTCTGCCGCGTCCAATGCGAAGAATCACCGTAACGGTTTAGGAGGCGCAGCAGGAGGAACAGAGCAGTCGCCACTCCTCCGAGAATTACCAGAATGCGTCGACGACGTTGAGCATCCATCTGGTAAACAGCGCCAAATGCATACCCAGCCGCCATCACGCCAATCCATGGAATCAAGGGGTAGAGCACAAACACAACCGGGCTCGGGAAAAACCACAACACGGGAAAAGCTTCGAAAGCCTGGTGAAGAAGAATGTAGATCTTTGTCCAAAACCCCGGCACTGGGCTTTCCGGTCCACGCCAACTCTGAACATGATAACGATCCAGCAAGTTGTGTAAGGCAATCATCAGCACGCCAAACGCGCCCACGACTCGGAGCGGCAAATGAATCAGCAGCGCCAGCACGATCATCGAAACGCCAAGCACCCAAATAACCTGTATCCCTCCGAGAAAGCGGTAATCGGTATTGAAAGTCACCGCCATGCGAACCCAGGTAAACTCTAAAACGATCAGCCAAAATCCGCGCGTAATAAGAAATCTCGATAAGTTACTCTTGCTCTTGCCGCGGGCAATTTGCAGGTAGGCGCCGGTCCCGGCAAGAAACACAAACACCGGCGCACAAAAGTGTGTAATCCAACGTGTAAAGAAAAGTTTGACACTGGTGTGAGCGAGGTCAGTTGGATCAAACCCTTGCAGCACATAGCGGTGAACAAAGTCGCGCGTGTGATCCAGCATCATGATGACCATCACGATTCCGCGCAGCAGATCGATTGAATCTATTCGCCGGCGACCCGGCGAAAGGGGTTTCGGTGGGGCATCGGCGAATGGGACAGGTGGACGTGGGACATCTATCGGGCTGGGTAATGAAACACTCATTGGCAACCCCCTAAGGCGTGGCGCCTTTGCTGGCGTCGGGTTAGATGAAACGATACTCCGTTAACTTTTTGCTTCATCTCTTCATGGCTGGGAGTATCCACGTGTCTTTCGAACGCTTTTTGTCTCTACAACAATTCGATTTCACGAACAATCAGAATTTCCTGAAGATCACGCAGCGCGGCGAGCGCCTCCGCTGCGACAGTAGAATCAACTTCGATCACTGCCATGGCTTCCCCGCCCCGCTGGCGCCGGCCAAGATGAAAGCGGCTGATGTTCACGCCATGTTCGCCCAATATCGTGCCGACGCGGCCGATTACTCCGGGCACATCGCTGTTGCGCATCACCAGCATATGGCCACGGGGAATTGCCTCGATGTGAAATCCATCGATTTCCGTGATGCGGCCTTCGCGCGCTTGTTCCCCAAAACCAAAGATCGTTCCGGCGAGGGATTGTTCGCCGCTATCAATAACTACGCGTGTGCGGATTGCGGGCCCGCTCTCCGAACCCGAGTGAAGATAGCTGGTGGTAACTTTGATGCCGCGTTCGTCAGCAATCAGAAATGCATTGACCACGTTGACGCGCGCACTCACGTCGCGCAACAAGCCGGCGAGAAACGATCGCGTTACCGGCGCGCCGTCAGCGTCGGCGATTTCACCTGCAAACTCGATCCGTACCTCGCGCACTGCGCTGTCAACGAGTTGCGCATGAAAACGGCCCAACTTTTCCGCTAGTTCTATGTAAGGTCGCAGCAGTCCCAATTCTTTTGTGCCAAGCGCGGGAACATTGACGGCGCCGCGCAAAGCGCCGGTCAAGAGATAATCGCGCATCTGTTCAGCAACTGTGAACGCCACCCCCTCCTGAGCTTCTGTCGTCGAAGCCCCGAGATGCGGAGTTACTATTACTTCATCAAGCGAAAGGAGCGGATGATCGCCGCGCGGAGGCTCCTCGGCAAAAACGTCCAACGCCGCGCCAGCTACCACGCCTGTTTTGATCGCGTCGTACAGTGCTCCCTCGTCAACCAAGCCGCCGCGTGCGCAATTGATCACGCGCACGCCTTTCTTCATTTTCGCGAATCCATCTTTGCCGATGATGCCGCGAGTTTCGGCGGTAAGCGGAGTGTGCACAGTTATGAAATCTGCTTCTGCAAAGACCTGGTCCAATGTGGCCAATTCTATCTCCAGATCGCGCGCCTGCTCAGCAGCGATGAACGGGTCGAACGCAATGATGCGCATCCCGAAAGCGCGGGCCCTCGCCGCCACCGTCCTACCAATACGGCCCATGCCGACGACGCCCAAGGTCTTGCCCTGGAGTTCCACGCCGATGAAAGATTTACGGTCCCATTTACCGGATTTCAGACTGGCATTCGCTTGCGGCACCCGCCGGGCGAGCGCAATCAAGAGAGCGACGGTGTGTTCGGCGGTGGTTATCGTGTTGCCGTCAGGCGCGTTCATCACTACGATGCCGCGCGCAGTTGCGGCCGGCACGTCAATGTTGTCGACGCCGACACCAGCGCGACCAACAACTCTTAGCGCCGCAGTCGTGTCCATCAAATCGCTCGTGACTTTAGTTTCACTGCGAACTACCAGCCCCGCACAACCAGCGAGCGCTTCACGCAAGCCGGCGAGATCCAACCCAGTGCGTTTCTCAACGGCAAACCCAGCGTCGCGCAAAGGTTGCAAACCGCTGTCACTGACGTTATCCGCTACCAGAATTTTCATTTGAGTCATTGGTGCGGCGGATTATAGCGGTTTTCGTTTGACCCTGTCTCAGAGCAACGGCTGGTTTATTGGAATCAGTTGAGGATCCGGCGCGGTTTGACTCGCTGTAGTGGCATGGAGTCAGTACCACCTCGCGGTAGCGGGTGGGTTACCGTCGCATCCAGCCTGAATGCAGCCTGTCCGCGGTATGCGTTGCCAATCCTACCCCCCGCTACCGCGAGGTGGTACTGACTTCATGCCACTAAGGACTGGGTGGTCACACTTGGATGTCCATCCTAATTACGGGATCAACGATAGGCGATCGTTAGGAACGTTTATTTTTTCTGCCCACTAAACAAAACAGTATAAGATAGGCCTCAATCGGTTCGTTCCTAATCATCCGAGTGTATGGAGACTGCCCCGAGTGATCACTACCGTTTGCCTTAATACCAGCACTAAGGAGTTCACGGAGAACTGTATCGCAGCCGACATCAGCGAGCTGCGCGAGATACAGGGCAACATCATTTGGGCAGACGTAAGCGATCCGACCAGCCGGGATTTTGAGGAGCTGGCCGAAGAGTTCGGCTTTCATCACCTTTCGATCGAAGACTGTCAGAATGCACACCAGCGCCCCAAAGTCGAAGAATATGAGGGCTATTACTTCATAGTGCTCTACGAAGCTGAACTTGCCGGGCCAAACGATCGTCTTGAGTTACGCGAGCTCAATATTTTTCTCGGCAAAAACTATCTGGTAACAGTTCACAGCCGGCCAATTCGGGCCATCGCCACGGCGGCGCGGCTATGGCACGAGTGGACAGACCGCGCGGAACAGGGGTCCGGTCTGTTGGCTTACTTGTTGATTGACGGAATCGTTGACGATTATCTGCCGTTGCTCGACATCATAAGCGACCGCATGGACGATCTCGAGGATTCGATCTTCGGCGAATGGCGCGCCGAGGTTATTGAAGACATTTTTTCCATCAAGAAGAAACTGCTTTACCTCCGGCGCACGGTTACGCCCCTCCGCGACGTTTTCAATACCATGCTAAGGCGCGAACAGCCCATTTTTCCGCGCGAAATCCACATCTATTTCCAGGATGTGTTTGACCATCTGATTCGCGTGGCCGACACGATCGATAGTTTGCGCGACATGTTGGGATCAACCATGGATGCTTATCTTTCGGTTTCCGGCAACCGCATGAATAAGATCATGAAACGGCTAACCTCGATCTCCACGATACTGATGTCCGTAACGCTGATCGCCGGCATCTACGGTATGAATTTTATTTTCATGCCGGAGTTGAGGTGGCGCTTTGGCTATGTTTACGCGCTGCTCTCTATGGTAGTCGTCGGAGTGGCCTTGTATGTCTACTTGAAGAAGGTGAAGTGGATATGAAGTTCCGCAGGCATTCGCGAGGTAAGAGAAAGAAGGGCGATACGGCCCAACTGGCTGCCCAGCTTGCTCCGCTTGAAGAGGTGGATAAAACCAGTGCGGCCAAACAACTTGGAGTTATCGATCGATTAGACGACCCGGAAGATGATCCTCACTTCGCAGCCATCGTTGTAGACAACGAAGGTCTGCATGTCCCCATTGACATCATGGAGGGTGGAAACGAGAAAACCTACATGGGAATGGAGCCGGTGGTGCTGGTAATCCTGGGTGTGATGCTCGTCTTCATCGCGTTTATCGCCTGGCAGATTTCGCTGCTGCCAACGGAATAACTCAAGCAGTTCAGAGTACAAACTTTAGTTTGAGTCTGGGAGGCCCAGCAAGCTAAAGCCTGTACTCTAAACTTCTTGAGTGAACGCTTTCATCCTTCATCCTTCCGCCTTCATCCTTGCTTACATCGGCCCCGCGTCTTCGTTCTCGTTGCTCTCATCAAACGAGCCATCCGGCGATGGAACATCTGATTCATTCCCGCCGCCTTGTTTAGCTGCTGATGACTTCTCGTTGTCTTCGATATCCTCCAGGGTTTCTTTGCTCGTAGCCTCCTCGCGTTCATTGGCGACGTTTGCTGGTTTTTTGTTTCGTTCGTCCATTTCGGCCCCCTTAAAAAATGAGTATCGAAGATAAAGCGATCATCACGGACAATACAATCGCTGCATAAGCGCCGGCAACAATATCATCGGCCATTATGCCTAACCCACCGCGTAGGCCTTCTAGTCGTCGCGCTGGATACGGTTTTACAATATCGAAGAATCGAAAAAGCACGAATGAAACAATGATCCAAATTTTCAAGGGCCAGATTCCGAGGAGCGGCACAGGCAACAGCGCGATCATTTGTCCTGCCACCTCATCAATGACTACCTTGCCCGGGTCCTTCACCTGGAAAAGGCGCTCAACGCGCGATGCTCCCCAAATTCCCAGCAGCGTTACAATCAAAATTGTAACTAACTCGATTGCCAAAAACCCGATTTGCGGATTGAGAAGAATCAACCCTTGTCGTTGCCCCAAACGAGGATAAAGACTCAGCGCAGGCCAACGTAGAATTACGAAAAGACCAACACCGACGATCGAACCCCATGTGCCGGGTGCAAGCGGGAGATACCCAACACCGCAAGTGGCGATGGCAAGCGCTAGATAGTCTTTTGCAGAACGCGCGGTTCGAGGTGGGGCAAGAGCTTGATCAGCTATTGTCACGGTCGGATTCAACTTATCGCTGGATTCTTTGGTCGCCATTAGGGTATGCAGAAGATCTGACGAGTGAACTTGGGCCTTGCGTTTCGGCTATGCCGCCTGATGTGCGGTGACGGCTCTGCCTCACCGTAACGATCAACTCTATGCCTTGGGGCTCCGCCCCCAAATCTTCGGGGCATAGCCCCAAAGGAAAGTAGGTTGCGTTCGGAAGGTCAGAGACCTTCCGCACATCGGGCGGCATAGCCGTAACGAACGGCGCTTAGCGCGACTACGCTACGATTCTTCCAACCAAATCATATTCCTGCCCTTCCGTAATCAGCACGTTCACCATCTCACCCGGCGACGGAACGAAGCCTTCGGGCGCATCATTGATCAATACACAGCCATCGATGTCCGGAGCTTGCGTTTCAATGCGTCCCTGCCACAGCAGATCGCTTTCGTTGGATTCGCCTTCGAAGATCACGCGAACCAACTTTCCGACCTTCGCTTTGTTTCGGTTGCGTGAGATCCGCGACTGTTCCTTCATCAAACGCGCACGGCGCTGCTTCGCAATCTTTGGATCGACCTTGTTCGGTAAATCGTAGGCGGGCGTTCCCTCTTCATCGGAATACGTGAACACGCCCACGCGATCAAATTCAACGTTCTTCACAAAAGCGAGTAGCTCTCCAAAGTCTTCTTCTGTCTCGCCGGGAAAACCGGTGATGAAAGTCGTGCGCACCGCGATTCCAGGCACACGGTCACGCACGCGCTTGATTAGTTTCTCAAGCGAAACGCGATTGCCGCCGCGCTTCATTAGTTTCAAAACATTCTGAGAGGCATGCTGCAACGGCATGTCGAGATACTTCACCGCCTTTGGTTCTTCGGCAAGCACGTCAAGAAAGCCATCGCTGATGTGCGTGGGGTAGGTGTACATCACGCGCACCCACTCGATGCCCTCAGTGTGTGACAACTCGCGCAGAAGATGCGCGAGTGCGTCTGCTTTGCCCAGGTCTTCTCCGTAACGCGACGAATCCTGCGCCACGAGAATAAGTTCCTTCACGCCTTCTTCAGCGAGTTGATGCGCCTCGGCTACGATTGAACCGAAACGCCGGCTGCGAAAATGCCCGCGCATCTGCGGAATGAAACAAAAGGCACAGGGGCGATCGCAGCCTTCGGCAATCTTTACGAACGCATAGTGGCTGGGTGTAGCAAGGACGCGCGGCGTGGATTCGTCGTAAAGATAAGTAGCGCTCTGATTGCCGAGGGGAATTACCGGAAGTGAGCGCGTGTTTGTTTGCGGATCACAAACTGCGAGGATGTCGTTGATTTGGCTGGTGCCAATAAAAGCGTCAACCTCAGGCATCGACGCCTTTAAGTCATCGCGATAGCGCTCGACTAAACAGCCTGCCACCACCAGCCGCGTCGCCTGGCCGTTGGTTTTAAGCTGGGCTGCTTCCAGGATCGCTTCGATCGATTCCTTCTTTGCCGAATCGATGAAGCCGCAGGTGTTCACGACGACAGTATCAGCCTCACTGGCATCGGCGGTTAGCTCATAACCATTCGCCTTGAGCTGGCCCATCATTACCTCGCTGTCGACGAGGTTCTTGGGACAACCGAGACTGATGAATCCAACTTTCTTCATAGTTAGTAAATCGTGAATCGTGAATCTTAAATAGAAAGCGAACCACTTGTCTAAAGATGTAGTCCGGTGTCGCTACTCTGCGCTGCATCAGGCAGCTTTGCCTTAAATGTCATGGGCCACGTCAGGTTCGAACCAGCCAAGGAATTTTAGAGCAAAGTTGCATCAGGATTGTTTTTCAAACCTCGCAAGCGTTCTGTCAATTTCACGCAACTCGCTTGCGGAAAGTTCTTCGATCCCGAAACGGAGACGGTTGTATGCCTTAGTAATTCGAATCGCCTCGGGAATGCCAAGCGCGCCGGCAAACTCAAGGGGCGTTTGATCAGGCTCTCGCCTGATGCCGCGTTTCTCCAGAAGGGCAATCAGCCGTTCATAAAACTCCACGCGCGAAGTTTCTGGTTCCGAGTTACGAGCCCAAACTCGCAATCCCTTCCGCCAACCTAAGCGCCGCATACGTCGCGCCGCTTGCAACGAAAGAGCCGTTGCCAACACTCCAAGGCCGATCACCAGCACCGCCAAACCACGCGAGCTAATCACTTTGCGCAGGGCAGAGACAACCTGGACCAGTAAGCGCTGGTAATCGAACATCTGGTTTCGCAGCGACGTGGCTAACGATCGTTGTTCCTGCTTGTCATAACCAACGACGTACTGAAACCACATTAACTCCAGGGCTTCAGCATACTTCTCAAGTTGCCCCGCGATTCCGCTTCTATCCTGTTCACTGCGACCAGCCGCCGGGGTCGGATCAAACGTCACCCAGGAATTGGTTTCCGGAAAATAGACTTCAACCCAGGAATGCGCGTCGCTTTGCCTGACTGTGTAAGCACCTGCCGCTTCGTTGTATTCGCCGGGAAGAAAGCCGTTCACCACGCGCGTGGCAATGCCGCGGGTTCGCAACATGACAGCCATGGCGGTTGAAAAGTATTCGCAATGCCCCATCTTTACGTTGAAAAGAAAATCAGCCAGCGGATCGGTACCACTCGCTTTCATCTCGAGCGAATAACCGTAGTCGCTTCGTAGTTGCGATTCGATGGCCCGGGCCTCGTCATAACGATTGCGCGCATGCGCATTCACCACCATCGCATTTGCCAGCGCTTCAATTCGCGGATCAATCGCTCTCGGCTTCTCCAGGTAACGGTCAAAAGTCGCAGGGTACGGCGTGGCATCTCTTCGCAATAGAGCGACGTCGGGTGTAGTTGTATCTGACAGCGCTTTATAGATTACGCGCGCAAACTCGCGGCGGCCCGCCTGTACCGAGCCTTCGCCATCCTTCCGCACCAAAGAAAAATCACCCTGCACGGCCACCGGCCGTGGCGCTGCGAAAAGTACGGGCGACTCGATTGCCTCGAGGAAGATGGTTTGAGTTGTCAGGCGGTGAAGCGATTCGGTCGTCCCAATTTGGTAGAGTCCGCGATCGTTGGTTAACTCAACCGGTAGGCGGGCCTCGGGCGATTTTTTCCACGCCCGCCCAGTGAATTCATCCAGGGCCACGCCTCGCCATCTAATGTCGCGCCCGCTTGACGTATCATCCAGACGTACACGCATCACAATGGCGTTGTTTCTTTTCAGACTGCCGATCGCGCCCAAGGTCACGTTTTCGGAAAACCCTATAAAGTTTGTCAGCGCGCTTCCCGAGCGACCAAACATTGCGGCGCCTGAACGCGGCGCCAGCAGGAACAGCGGCAATGCCAACATGAAAATCAAAACGAAGAGAAAGACTGCTACAAACGGCAGGCGACGAGCTTCCACGCTGCGCTTGCTGCTGTGACGAGCGTGTTTGAAGATGCGCGAATCGGGTGGCACCAGCAAGCGAGTAGCCGCTTCAGGCATCCGGCGTTTCGCTTTATGAATTTCGAAAGCCACTATCGTAGTCAAACCGCAAAGCATGTAGACGCTGAGGCTGACTAGAAACACGGGACTGAAGCTTAGGCCGGCAGCGAGCAGTATTTCGAAAAAGGAAATCAGATAGAGAAAGACCCAGTCGCGATCCTTTTTTTGCTGGAGCAGCTTGACGGCAGCGAGAAAGACGATAAGGTGGGCCAGCGCGGCCACTCCTACTTTGGCGTCGGTCTCAACGAGAGTTTTCTGATATTTCCAATCGAAAAAAAACAATGGGATCGAGAACAGTACTGCAATCAATCCCATTCGTTCTGACAGCTGCCACTTTCTGCCTTCCAGATTCCAGGCGGTGACCAGAATTACGAAGAACAAAAAAGCCAGGGCGAGATTCAGGCCGCCGGCTAAAACGAGCGTAAGGGTGGCCACCGCGATGGTGGCATAGGAGAAAGCCCGAAAATACGTATCCAAACTCATAATGGCTTTGCTTCAGTCTATCGGCACAGACTTGTTTTTGGGTTAGGACTTTTAGCGCACCCAGACTGTAGCGTTCATTCAGTTTAACCGACGTGCATCGATTGATGAAGTAGAGCTCAAAAACTTTGCCTTGCCAGTTGACGATAGGTCATACTGGCGGCCGCCAATTCACGCCGTGCAGGCTCTGTATCGTTTCTTCTCTTAATCACAACTCTAGCCAGGGACAATGACCGGTAACGACCACAACAAGATTTTGGGTATAGGCTTTGCCGTCTTTGCGGTCATATACCTGTTTACGTTCCTGCTGCTGCTGGTAGTCACCAGCGGCGTTTTCGTCGCCCTCGGAATCACTTTCGCCAACGAAACTGGTGACAGTAAGCAGGCCGGCATAGGAATTCTGGGTGCAGTTCTGACAATTATTTTCTACGGTGCGCTGGGGCTTATTTTCGTTTTACCGACAGCGCTGGCTAGCTGGAAGATGTTGAAACGTCGGAAAAGAGCGCGGATGTGGGGTATCCTCGCCGCGATAGCGGTCGCACCGGTTCTGCCGCTGGGAACGATCTTAGGCGTTTATGGTTTGTGGTTTTTCTTCAGTGCAGAGGGCAAACACTTCTACTCGAATTACATAATTCCGTCAAAGTAATAGCTAGCCAATAGCGAAATATCACTTGTACCGCTTTCCGTGCTTGATCACTATGTTTACATCCTGTAGTAGATCGATGTGCCGCAGCACGTCACCGCGAACGGCAATGATGTCAGCGTACTTCCCTTCACTCACCGTTCCTACTTCGTTTGAAACTTTCATTGCCACCGAAGGCCAATAGGTTGCAGCGCGGATGGCAACCATCGGATCGATCTGAAACTCATTTACCCACGCATCTAACTCGTGCCATGTCGACTGGCTGTGAAAATTCATTGGAATCCCACTATCGGTTCCAATTAGCAGCACAACACCCGACTCTGCCAGTTGCTGAATTTTACGTTTCAGCGTTGGGCGGCGCAGAGGCGTGATCTGGTAGTAGTCGAGTCGTTGCGGATATTTAAGGGAAGCCTTGATGTCGTCGATTATTGATTGCGGTAAGCCCACTTGCCAGGAGGGATCATCAAGCTGTTCCGGATTGTCGCGCACGTATTCATAATTCAGCAGACCCTGGACCGTCGGCGTCCAAAACAACGGACCGAGACTCATCTTAGCGGTCCGTTCGCGCAGCATTGCGATTATATCGGCCGGATACTCCGGCGCAGTCGCCAATCCCGTGTGCTCGAAACAGTCCACGCCCACAAGCAATCCGCGACGAATTTCTTCCGGACGATGAGAATGCGCGACGACGGGAAGCTTTCGTTTGTGCGCTTCATCCACGACGGCCTGAACTTCTTCCATTGTCATCTGATCCTGATCGATGAGTTTGATTACATTGACCCCGGCGTCAGCGAGCGTGCGGACCTTGGACCGGGCATCATCGGCGCCTTTGACTCCCCAGCGAACGTATTCGGTCCCCGGATAGGGTTCATGTTGAATGAAGGGACCCGAGACATAGAGTGTTGGACCGGGCAGTTCGCCTTTCTTGATCCGTTCGCGGACGGCGATGCTTGCTTGCAATGGACCACCCAAATCGCGGGCGCTGGTCACACCTGCCATCAACAACTGCCGCGCCGAGGCCGGCATGATCACTTTTTCCATCTGTGGCGGGTAGGTCTTGTCCCAATGATCGTAGTCGCTGTGACCGTTGATCATCAGGTGCACGTGCATGTCCCAAAGGCCAGGCATAACTGACATGCCTTCGGTGGAAATGATTTCCGCTCCGGGTGGAATGGCGAGGGAGCCAACCTGGCCGACCGCTTTGATCCGCTCGCCTTCGACGATGATGACGCTATTGCGAATGGGAGTGCTGCCATAACCATCGATTAGAGTTCCGCCGACCAGGGCTTTGAGTTTACCGCCTTGCGCGCGAACTGAAGACTGCGGAGTTAACAAAAGACAGGTCACTATCAGTAATGCGAAGAATGACGTCGAGTGTCGGCAACTTCGAAATTTTTCCATTGGTTCCTCCAGCAACAGATTGGAAACGTAGCGCACTGGTAAGTTGCCAGACGATAACGCTGACAATGTCTTTTGAGCAAGACTAAGAGAGGGCTCGATCGCTGTACTGGGACCGCGGGCGTCTCGCCCGCAATGAGCGCGCAGCGCGAACAAATGATGCTAACCCAAAAGACTCTGCCGCCTTCGCACGCTTTGCCGACAAGACGCCCGCGCTCCCAATTGCATACTTGACTGTCATCCGTCCACGTCGTATGTTCCGGAAAATGAAGTTTTTTCTGACCTTCTGTTTGCTTCTGATTTCAATACCTACGCTCGCGAGCGCACAGCCGCGCGTTAAGCAGGACCCACCTCTGACCCGGACGCAAACGAGAGAGGCTGAGCGCCGACTTTCCGACTTGGGCTACTGGACAGGCGCGGTCGACGGAGTATTTGACAAGGCGGCGCAGTCTGCATTGAGCGCCTTCCAGAAATGGGAGGGCCGGCCAATTACTGGCCAGTTCACGCTCGCTGAGCTCGAGGCAATTCGCACCAGCTCGCAATTAGATGCCAGGAAACGGTGGCCCAAAGCTAGGGACATCGGGTACGCGCATGTTGAAGTGGATCTTGATCGCCAGGTACTGATGTTTGTCAACGACGAAGGTAGCGTCCGTGTTCTTCCTGTTTCAACAGGCAACGGCAAGCCGTTCATGGACGAAGGTCAGGAAAGCAT
>JBDUCC010000191.1:0-5751 GCA_040003675.1 bacterium
GTAGGCCGTATCATGACGCGGCTCACCAGCGACGTTGACTCGCTGAACGAACTGTTTACCGCAGGCATAACTGATCTGCTTGGCGATCTCGTAATGATTGTCGCGATCATTGGCGTAATGCTTTGGATGGACGTTCGGCTGACGCTGGTTACTCTTTTGACTGTTCCCATGTTGTGGGCCGCGACCACGTGGTTTCGCAAAGGCGCGCGCAAAGGTTACGACATGGTGCGAACCCGCATTGCTCGCATCAACGCATTTCTACAGGAGCACTTTGCAGGCGCACAAACGGTGCAGATTTTCAACGCGGAAACAAAATCGCTACGCAAGTTCCAGGAGACCAACGCTGACTATCGCAAGGCAAACATCGATACCATTTTTTTCTACGCCGTCTTTTTTCCCCTCGTTGATTTCATTGGCGCCTTCGGCATAGCGCTGATTATTTGGTACGGCGGGTATCGCGTGATGCACAACACCCCGGCGCATACTGTCTTAACGCTGGGTGCCCTGGTCGCGTTCATTCAGTATTCGAGTTTTCTCTTTCAGCCGATTCGCGACATCTCTGACAAGTACAACGTGCTGCAAGCGGCGGTGGTCGCCTCGCATCGAATCTTTCGCACGCTTGATTTACCACTTGCCATTACGACACCGGCGCAGCCTCTGAAATCGGGCCGGGCCACCGGGCATATCGAATTTGAAAATGTTTGGTTTGCTTATAAAGACGACGACTGGGTGCTGAAGGACGTTTCATTCACGGTCACGCCAGGACAATCCATCGCGCTTGTCGGCCACACAGGGTCCGGCAAGACGACGATTACCAATCTGCTGATGCGTTTTTATGACGTGCAGCGCGGACGAATTTTGCTTGATGGCGTTGACCTGCGTGAGTGGGACCTGAAATCGCTGCGAGAAAACTTTGCCGTAGTCTTGCAGGATATATTTCTTTTCAGCGGCACCGTCGCCGGCAACATTCGGCTTGGCCGTGAAGACATTTCCGACGAGCGTGTACGCTGGGCCGCGCGCGAAGTGCGGGCTGAGCCTTTCATCATGCGGTTGAAGGAAGACTATCAGGCGGAAGTGAAAGAGCGAGGCGCCGGGCTGTCGGTGGGCCAGAAGCAGTTAATTTCGTTTGCGCGCGCGCTCGCCTTTGATCCGGCAATCTTGATCCTCGATGAAGCAACCAGCTCCATTGACACGGAAACTGAGCAGTTAATTCAAAAGGCCATCGAGCGAGTTATGCGCAACCGCACTTCGATCGTTGTGGCCCATCGCCTTTCCACCATTCAACGTGCGGATCAAATCATCGTGCTGCACCACGGGGAAATACGCGAACAAGGTACGCATCAGGAGCTGCTCGGGATTCGCGGGCTTTACTGGCGCCTGTACAAATTGCAATACGCGGACGGTTCGCGCGCCGACGAGCGCACCTTGCCCGAAGGCGAGGAATCGAACGTTCGTCCCGCTAGTCAAATGCAGTTCAGCGATTAGTTATTCCAACTCACCGGGAACCGGGACCCTTAACCCGTGAACCGGGAACCGGGAACCGTAATCCAGGAATAGTGACGCGTACTGCCTTCTGCCTTTCTGCCTTCTGCCTTCTGCTTTCTGCCCTTCGCTTTCTGCCCTTCGCTTTCCGCCTGGTAACGGGACAGAGGGGTCTTATTGAGTGAATGCCGTTTGTTGACATCGCGTCGCGCTGCAGGCGGCTGCGCCGCATTCCGTGCGAAAAGGCTTGCCTTTCCGGTTCATCAAGTTTCAAAAGAGGCTATGCCTCCGTTGTACGTCGGAGGCACAGCTTCAGATCATTTGAGCGGTTCTCAACACTGCCGCCGGTTTTCATTCGCTACGGCGAAAAAAACTCGCGAATCCGGGTTCGCCCCACGCATCACGCATCACTCATCACTCATCACTCATCACTTTTTTGAACCATTTACGATTTATGATTCACGATTTACCAGCTCCTGGGCTTATAATCCCGTTTTCTGACGCCAACTCAAACCAGGAGGATTCCATCATGCGTAGTTCTCGCCCCCTTTTTCTCTTTATGCTCATAATGTTGTGCGCAGCCCTGCTCATCGCGCCATTGCGCAGTCACGCAATTACCTATGGCTTTGTTGATTCGAACAACACCTACAGCAACACTGGCGCGTTTATCGTTAAGTCGCCAACGACCGGAAATATTTTTCCCATCTGTTCCGGGACCCTGATTGCCGCAAATGTTTTTCTAACGGCCAGCCACTGCACGTCGTTTTACACAAATGAGCTGGTGCCGCTCGTTACACAGCTTACGTAAGCTTTGATAAGTCAATTCCATTTGGAAATTTGACCGCGCAAAACACCAACCTACTTGCGGTTAGCAACGTCGTCACTAATCCAAACTACAACCAGGCGCAGAGCGACTCTGGCGACCTCGGCGCGTTGATATTATCGTCAAACGTGAATGGACTGACTCCGGCTGCGCTGCCATCGTGCGGTCTGCTCAACCAACTTGGAGCGCAGAATGGATTGAAGAACGCGGTCTTCACCAACGCTGGTTATGGTGTGCAAAACCGCGTGGTGGGTGGCGGCGTGCCTTACTTTCAGGACACGAACCCGATTCCACGCATGTATTCCTTCTCCAGTTTCAATTCACTGAACAAAGGTTATATTCGCCTGTCGCAGAATCCCTCGACCGGCAACGGCGGCACTTGCTTTGGTGATTCAGGTGGCCCAAATTTCCTGACCGTCAACAGCCAACAGATTCTTGTCGCGATTACGATCACCGGCGATAGCGTCTGCCGCTCAACGAATGTCGACTACCGACTCGACACCGCGTCTGCGCAAGGGTTTTTTACTTACGTCAACTCGACCTACGGTACGCAGATTCCGATTGTTTGCTAGACCTTTGGAGTGCGGCGCCCTTTGGGTCGCGGCGGCCTGGCGCCGCTTTGGAGTGTAGTGCCGCTTTTCACAGGGACCGCGGGCGTCTCGCCCGCTTCGAGCGCCACAAGGCGCGAGCGGTTCGTCTGTGTTCGAGCGTTTAGAGGCGGGTATTCCCCGCCTCTTTTTTTCATCCCTTCTCATCACTCATTACTCATTACTCATAACTTCTTTATCCCGGTCTTAAGCTTGCTTCGAAAATGCAGATTGTCTTGCCCTCTTTGATCAGAGTAATCTGCGCAATCTGCGGATGACCACTGTATGGACAAGACTGACGAAATCAAGGTTTTCATCACGACGCGCGATAGCTCCAGGTGCGGCGAGTGCGGCGAAGAGCTGAGCAGAGGTGACTGGATTACGTTGGAGGAAAAGAAAGGCGCGTTGTGCCTGACGTGCGCCGATCTCGATAACCTGGTCTTTCTTCCTTCCGGCGATGCAGCACTCACTCGGCGCGCACGAAAGCAGTCGTTACTTTCTGCGGTCGTTCTAAAATTCAGTCGCGCAAGAAAACGTTACGAGCGGCAAGGACTGCTGGTAGAAGAGTCTGCCTTGCAACAAGCGGAAACTGAATGTTTAGCCGACGTCGAGGCAAGGTCGCGGCGGGCAGAGCGCGAACGAGACCGCCGTAAAGATTTAGACCATAAGTACATCGAAGCGTTCGCCAACCGAGTCAGAAAACTCTTTCCCAACATCCCAGCCGGACGAGAGTTAGAGATTGCTGAGCACGCCTGCCGAAAATACAGTGATCGCATTGGGCGCACCGCCGCAGCCAAAGCCTTCGACGAACAGGCAATTCGCCTCGCAGTGATTGCCCATATCCGCCATCGCGAAACTGAATACGATGAGTTGTTGGGCAAAGGTTGGGATCGCAGCGACGCCCGCGCCGAAGTACGTACCCGCGTCGACGAGATTGCCGAGAGCTGGCAATGAGGCCCCTGCCGATGCTTTTCATTCCCTGCCCTTTGGGAAGGGGAAAGAGGGGAAGGGTGTTAGGCGAGCTAAAACCGTCTCCCCTTTCCCAAGGGAGAGGGAGATAGGCTCGCACCTCATCTCTCATCACTGATGTTCAAACCACTCCTGCGGCTTGCCGGCCGCACATTGCGGAATGCCTGCGGCTTTCCGCTACGCCGTCAACCTTTTCTTTCCTGAGGCTCAGCCTCAGGAAAAGAATTTAAGGGTCCACTCCCGGAAAGGAGCCTTTCCGCCCTGTGCTGCCGCAGAGCCGCGCCAGACTCTTAAACTCTCCATGCCTGCACCTGCACCATGACTCTCGACTAATCTTTGCAATTGGATAAGATCATTACCTATCATCCGCGCCATGACATCAAAAAAATCTCGCGCAGCGGCTGCTGCAACCAAAGGCGAGAAAGCGTCGAACAACGATAGCTCGCAAATGTCTCAACCAGCGGACGGAGTGCTCTTCCCTATGACACCTGATAACGTCGTCCCTGATAGCAAATCCGAAGAACGAAAACCCGGAGTCGAGGAGCTTCTTCTTCCTTCGCATAACGAAGCCAAGACGCTGTGTAATTTGGCGGCCGAGATAAAAGCGCTAGCGCCCTGGCAATGGATGGAGGAAACAGATGTGTTTGGGGTCGAGAATCCTGACACAGGCGAAATTGGATTCATCAGCATAATGGGCAATGTCGGGGAATATGAGGCCGTTGCTGTCTACCCTGGCGCGGAAGGAATTTACGGATTCATCGACTTCCAAGCCGATCCCTCAGCCACTCCCGATCGGCTCATTGAGATTCCTCAACTTCAACTCTCTTTCAGTGAGTCAAAGTTTCTGGAGAAGCGGGATCGCGAGTTGCTCAAAGGTTCCGGAATCAAGTTCACGGGACGCAAACCACTCTTCCGCAGCTATCGTCCCGGGTACTTGCCGTGGTTTATCACTCTCAGCGAAGCGCGTCTGCTGATTCACGCATTAGCGCAGACGCTGGAAGTAACTAAACGTTTTGCCGACCAGCCAGTCGCCTTACCCGCGGACGGAGATGGCGAGACGGTAACCTTTCTGGTTCGCGTGCCGCGCAAAGAAAATGCTTCGTCTCCCGAAGGTATTTCACGCGAAGATATTTCAAACGCCCCAGATACTTCGCAACGGGAAAATAGAGGGCAGTCGCCGCTTGCCGGCTTGGTTTGGGAGGATCAGATCAAGCTCATCTCTCGCCCGGCACTCCCGCCTATTGATACGACTATCGATTGGCTCTTGCTGAGCGACCTGAAAAGTATTCCCCAGAGCGCAATGCAACTCGAAGTGGATGTTTTCATTGGACCAGGAAGTATTGGAGAACCACATGAAAGGCCGCTGGCGCTTTACATCCTGATAATTGCAGATCGATATAGTGGCTTCATCCTCGGATTCAAAGCCCTCACGGCGGAAGACTCCCTGAACTCGATGTACGCAAACGTCCCTGAGACAATCGCCGACTTACTCTGGCAAAACAAGGCGTTGCCCAAACAGATTATTGTTCGTTCAGAACTCCTGTTCAATTTGCTCGAACCCCTTGAAAAAGAACTTAAGATCCAAATTCGCCGCGCGAACGAATTGCCAGCAATCGACGAAGCCGCTGGTTCGCTGGCCCAGTACTTGCAAACCGGCAAAATATAAACGGGTTACTACGGCGGAGAAACAAATCAGTCCTCGCTCCGCTTCGCTACGAACTAAGTAGGCCGTTGTCTTTTCATCCCTGTCCCTTTGGGAAGAGGAAAGAAGGGTGGGATCTTAGCCGAGCGTAAAACCCTCTCCCCGTCCCTCCCCAACGGGAGAGGATGATCTGCTCTCATCACTCATCACTCATCACGCATCACTCATCACTCAGTACTCATCACTCA
>JBDUCC010000001.1:0-53518 GCA_040003675.1 bacterium
CAATCAATTCCACCAGGCGCGCCTCGACAAAAGAATGGACGTCTTCGGCCGGCTGGTCAAAATAATTATCGCGGCCGGTCGCCTCCTCGAGTATTGCTTGCAACCCGGTAACAATTTGTTCCGCCTCCTCCGTAGTCAGCACGGCCGCGCGCCGCAACGCGTTGCAATGTGCAATGCTGCCGCGGATGTCTGCCTCAAAGAGCCGCTGGTCGAATGAAAAGGACGAATTGAACTTCTCAAACGACGGGTCCGCCGCGCCCGCAAACCTTCCGCCCCAAAGTTTTTTATCCATAGTCATCGTGCGTCGTGTCCTTGACGCCAGCCATCTCAACTGCTAGTTTATGCATCTATGCACTTGTTATGCAAGTAGATTGCATAGAACTGGCGAAAGATGCGAAAAAGTCTACGGCAAAAGAAGTTGTTAAGTCTGGTGCGCGCTAAGCCTTTTGCGAACCAGGCGGAGCTGCGCGATTCGCTCGAGCGGGCTGGTTTTGCCACGACGCAGTCGAGCCTTTCACGCGACCTGGAAGAGTTGGGCATTGTAAAGCATCGCGGCCATTACGCGATCCCGAAAACCAATGGCAGCGCGGCGCGCGGTCTGCTGAGTCTCGATTTGTGTGGCGAGAATTTGGTGATCGCGCGAACTGAACCCGGCCTGGCGTCCGGAGTGGCCGTGGAAATTGATGGCGCCGTCATCCCTGAAATAGTCGGCACGTTAGCAGGCGAAGACACGATCTTCATCGCTGTGCCGGATGCGAAGGCGCAGCGCGTGGCAATGAAGAAGATTTGGGAACTGTTTGGATAGGACATCGAACTTAGTACTTTGTGCTTTGTACTTTTTAAGAGTGCTTTGTGCCGGCGAGTTCGCTTTGGCTCAAATCAAAGTACCAAGTACAAAGTACTAAGTTCGAGAAAAAGGATAAATGGAAAACAATAAGAAGATTAACAAGATTATTCTGGCCTATTCCGGCGGACTGGATACCTCGGTCATGCTGCGATGGATCAAGGAACGCTATGACTGCGAGGTTGTTTGCTACTGCGCCGACGTCGGTCAGGGGGACGAATTAAGCGGGCTCGAAGAGAAAGCACTCAAGTCCGGGGCGTCGAAACTTTACGTTGAGGACCTGCGCGAAGAGTTTGTTCGTGAATACGTTTGGACAGCAGTTAAGGCCAACGCTATCTATGAAGGCGTTTATTTGCTCGGCACTTCCCTGGCGCGTCCGGTAATTGCGAAACGGCAAATTGAGATCGCGCAAAAGGAAGGGGCCGACGCAGTCGCCCACGGCGCCACCGGCAAAGGAAACGACCAGGTGCGTTTCGAGCTCACTTACTACGCGCTCCAACCGGACATCAAGGTGGTAGCTCCCTGGCGCGAGTGGGAATTCAAGGGCCGCAGCGATCTGATCGCCTACGCAAAGGAATACAAGATTTCGGTTACGGCGACGCAGCAAAAGCCCTACTCAACGGATCGCAACTTGATGCATGTCTCGTACGAGGGTGGAATTTTGGAGGACCCGTGGGCCGAGCCACCCGAGGACATTTTTCAAATGACGCGTTCACCTGAAGCTGCAGCTTCAGAAGCGGAGTACATCGAGTTGTCGTTCGAGCAAGGTGAGCCCGTGGCAATCAATGGGCAGAAACTTGGGCCGGTCACGCTGCTGGAAAGTCTAAACAAATCAGGTGGCGACCATGGCATTGGCCGCGTTGACCTGGTTGAAAATCGTTTTGTCGGGATGAAGTCGCGCGGCGTATACGAAACGCCCGGCGTGACTATTCTACTGGCAGCGCATCGCGCGCTCGAATCCATCACGCTCGACCGCGAGGTCATGCACCTGCGCGACTCGTTAAGCGTTAAGTTTGCGGAAAGCGTTTATTACGGTTTCTGGTTTGCTCCTGAGTTTGCACTGATGCGCAAGCTGATCGATGAGACGCAAACGAATGTGACCGGCGATGTTCGTTTGAAACTCTTTCGCGGCAATGCAATCGTCGTTGGGCGTCGCTCGCCACATTCGCTATACGACGAAAGCGTGGCTACGTTTGAAGCAGACACAGTTTACGACCAGCGCGACGCTGAGGGTTTCATCAAACTAAACGCGCTGCGACTGCGAATGGGAAGCAAGAACCGGATTGGTTAAGGCGGGAACTATGAAAACATTCAGCGAACAAATCAAAGTTATCGAGGTCGACAAAATCGGCTCGGCCACGTCGCCGCTCGATTTGCACCGGACAATTGAGATGTGCGGGTCGCTAAAGTTGCCGGCTGCGGGCGATGTGGTGGTTGTGCGCGCCCTGACTGACAGCGCCACTTACAACATGCTTGAACTGCCCAGCGGCCGGCTTGCCAAAATCAATCCCGGTGATGTGCTCGTCGGTGTTCTTGGCAGACGCCGGGCATTGAAGGGCTTCATGGGTGACGTGCCGGAGACCGTGGCTGTGGGCGATCAACTTCATTTGCTGAACATGGGCGGCGTGATCGGCATCAGCACCGGCCATCACTCTGGTTTGAGCGATGCAATCAAGGTTGAGGTACTCGGCTTCGCCTGCGGTGAGAACGGCCGCCAGTTGAACATCGCCGATGCAGCGCTGCCGGTGCAGACCGATCTAACTGAAACGGTGCCCCTAATAATCATCGCCGGCACCTGCATGAACAGCGGCAAGACCTACGCCGCCACGGAGCTTATTAAACAAGCGACGCGGGCCGGCTTGCGCGTGGCCGCAGGCAAACTGTCGGGCATCGCTTGCTTGCGCGACACGCTGAACATGTCGGACCACGGGGCGGTTGCCACTGCAAGTTTCCTTGATTGCGGTTTGCCATCAACCGTTGGCGCCACGGACCTGCCCTCTGTCGCTAAGACGATCATTGCCCGGCTTAACGAAAGCAATGCCGACCTGATAGTGATCGAACTAGGGGATGGGCTGCTGGGCGGCTATTCCGTGGAAACGGTGTTCGATGATCTACAAATAAGAGAAGCCACCGCTGCCATCATCTTCTGCGCTTCCGATTATGTCGGCGCCTGGGGAGGAATCGAACTAATGCGCCGGCGTGGGATTGAAATCGACGTCATCGCCGGGTCCGTTACCGATGCGCAGATGGGGCAGGACTACATCGAAAAGGAATTTGGTGTGCCGGCGGCCAACGCACGGCGCGATGGCGCGCGTTTGTTTGAGCTGGTCAAGCCACAAGTTTCGGGTTTCGAGTTTCGAGTTTCGAGTTTGAAGCAGGAAAGGTCGAATCAAGCTGTGATGCCGGATCAGAACTCTGTCGAGAAAGTTTTGGCTTAATGAACTCGAAACTCGAAACTCGAAACTCAAAACTGCGCGTCGGTATTTACGGCGGATCAGGTTATGGCGGCTCGGAATTGCTGCGCATTCTGCTGTTGCATCCAACTGTTGAGATCAATTTTGTTACTGCCAACGAACAGGCAGGCAAGCGCGTCGGTGAAGTTCATCGCAACCTCGCTGGTTTAACTGATCTTATCTTCTCTTCTGCGAGTGAAGCGTCAAAACTGACCGGGGTCGATTGCGTCTTCCTGGCGCTGCCGCATGGCCAGGCTATGGACGTGGTGCCAACGTTGCCGTCGCATGTAAAAGCGATTGATTTGTCCGGCGATTTTCGCCTTAGTGATCGGGAGGAATTTGAAAAGCGCTACGCTCGCCCACATACGGCGATGTCTTCGCAAGCCGAGTTTGTTTACGGTCTGACAGAAACGAATCGAGAGAAAATCAAAACGGCTCGGCTGATTGCGAACCCAGGTTGCTTTGCCACCGCCACCTTGCTCGGTCTCGCGCCCCTCGCCGCGAGCGGCGAAATTAATGGCCGCGTTATCGTGGATGCCAAGACGGGTTCATCGGGCTCTGGCGCCAAGGCGGCGGCAAACACGCATCACCCGCAACGGATGAATTCGTTTTACGCCTACAAGCCTTTTGCCCATCAGCATGTTCCGGAGATCGAACAGGAGTTGCGCGCGCTTGGCGCTTGGACCAACGAGCTGGTGTTCATGACGCACTCGTTGCCCGTGTCGCGCGGGATTTTCGCTTCAATCTATGTTGAGACAAAAAATGAACTAAATGAGCAACAACTGCGCGCGATGTTTGCTGACTTCTATCGCGAATCTTTTTTTGTGCGGCTGGTTGACGGTTCGCCCGATATCAACTGGGTTAAGACCACAAATTTCTGCGACCTTGGCTTTGCAACTCGTGGCCGAAGCGTAGTTGTGTTTTCAGCGATCGACAACCTGGTGAAAGGCGCGGCGGGGCAGGCAGTGCAGAACATGAATCTAATGTTTGGATTGGATGAAACAACAGGCTTGATGCTGGTGGGCACAAATCCATGAGTGAAGTTGCGCCAATAAAAGCTGAGATTACGCTTGCGGACCTCGAAAAGATTGACGTCCGCGTTGGCACGATCATGGCCGTTGAAGACGTTGCCGGTTCAGACAAGCTGGTAAAACTAACCGTAGATTTTGGAGATCGGCAAAGAACAATTCTTGCGGGCATGAAGCATGAACGTGAAAACCCAGCGGAGATCGTAAGCAGACAGGCACTATTTGTAGTCAACCTGCCCCCGCGGACAATGATGGGCCAGGTTTCAGAAGGAATGCTATTCGACATTGGCTTCGCCGACGGAATCAAACCATGTTTGTCCGTGCCGGAACGCAGGGTGCCAGATGGAGCGCGAGCGGGATGAGTACACCACAACTTTTACAGAGCGATGTTGTCGCGAGCGAAGATCAGTTTCAGTTGGCAACTTACAAAAGGATGCCGATCGTAGCCGAGCGCGGCGAAGGCGTCTGGATCTATGCCAGCAGTGGCGAGAAGTATTTGGATTTGTACGGCGGCCATGCCGTCGCCGGCACCGGGCATTGTCATCCTCAAGTGGTAGCAGCTATTCGCGAGCAAGCCGATCGGTTATTGTTTTATTCGAATCTGGTTTACTCGGAAGCGCGTGCGCGCGCGGCCGCAAAGTTGATTTCAATTGCGCCGCCCCCGCTAACTAAGGCGTTCTTTTGTAATTCCGGCACCGAAGCCAACGAAAACGCGATGCGCATGGCCCGCATGAAAACCGGCCGCGAAAATATCATCACGTTTTCGGGCGGCTTTCACGGCCGCACTGCCGATTCAATCAGCGCTACTTTTCTTGGCAAGTATCGCGAAATTGGCAGGCCTAATGTCCCGGGCCATTTGCAAGCTGAGTTTGGCGATGTTGATTCTGTGCGCGCGCTGGCGGATGAGACGGTCGCGGCCATCATGCTCGAACCAATTCAGTCGATGGCTGGTGTGCGCACGGCGGCGCCGCAGTTTTATCGCGACTTGCGCGGGCTGTGCGACGAGCGCGGCATCGTTTTGATCTATGACGAAGTGCAGACCGGCATAGGCCGAACCGGCGAATGGTTTTTTGCCGGCAGCGAAGCGGGCGGCGGTGTTGTTCCGGACATTATCACGCTGGCAAAAGCACTCGGCAGCGGCATTCCGGTGGGTGCTTGCCTGGTAAGTGAACAAGTCGCCGCGCAGATCAAGGAAAACGATCTTGGCACAACTTTCGGCGGCGGCATGATCGCGATGGCTGCGGTCAACGCCACGCTCGAAGCCATTGAAAACGAGCAGATGCTCGCGAATGTAAGAACCGTCGAAGCACATCTGCGCCGGCGACTGGCTGAAGTCGAGCAGGTCGGGAATGTGCGCGGCAAAGGGTTTTTGTTGGGGATTGAATTTGCCGGCAAAGCAAAACCGGTTCACGAGGCCTTGCTGGAACGTAAGATCATTACTGGAACTTCAAGCGATGCAAACGTGCTTAGACTTCTACCGCCATTGTGTTTAAAGCAAGCGGAGGTTGATCTGTTTGTGGAACAGTTGAAGGAAGTGCTGCGCAGTCATGAGTGAAAGCTCGAAGCAAAAGAAGCGGGGGCAAGCTGCCCTTCCCGACCCTGAGCTGCTAGCACTTGAGTGCATTTATCACATTGAAAGGCTTTCAAAGATTCCGCTCATGTTTCAAGTTTGGAATCTCGAGGTTGGGAAGGGCGGCTTGCTTCCGCTTTGATGGGGAAAAAACTTGCTTAAGAATTTTCTGACAACTTCTGACTTCAGCAGCGAACAACTTAATCAATTGATCGCGGCGGCGCTGCGCTTTAAGAGCGGTGCCGATACATCAAAGCCGCTTGCCGGCAAGTCTATCGCACTAGTCTTCTTCAACCCCTCTTTGCGCACGCGCGCGTCGATGCAAATTGGAATCCACGAACTGGGTGGACTCGGCGTTGTGCTCGAACCGGGAGGCACAAGCTGGACGCTGGAACATCGCGCCGGAGTGGTGATGGATGGCGACAAGACCGAACACGTCGCCGAGTTTGTACGCGTCCTTAGTCGCTACTGCTCAGCCATCGGGGTGCGCACCTTTGCCGCGTTAAAGAACTGGGAAGAAGAGCGAATAGACCCAATACTGAATGCCTTCGCTAAGTATTCCGACGTGCCTGTTATTAACCTTGAGTCAGCCATGCATCATCCCTGTCAGGCGCTGGCTGACATGATGACGATTCGCGAAAGACTCGGCCGCGAACGTAAACGCGTCGTGTTGACGTGGGCCTGGCACCCAAAACCCCTTCCGATGGCTGTGCCAAATAGCTTTGCGCTCGCAGCGGCGCAGATGGGCCATGATCTGGTAATCGCCTATCCCACGGGTTATGAGCTCGACGAAGAGTTAATGGAAAATGTCACTCAGCGTGCAGCGGCGAGCGGCGGTGGTGTCCAGGTTACAAAGAACATCGATGCGGCGTTTGACGGCGCCGATGTTATCTATGCGAAGAGTTGGGGAGCCAGGCAGTTTTACGGAACACCTGAAAAGGACATTGCGGAACGAGCACAGTACCGCGCTCAGTGGATTGTCGATGAGCAGAAAATGGCACGTACGAACCGGGGCGTCTTCATGCACTGTTTGCCGGTGCGACGCAACGTGATCGTCACCGATGCCGTGATCGATTCACCGGCTTCTGTGGTAATCGATGAAGCGGAAAACAGGTTGCATGTGCAAAAGGCAATCATGGATAGACTGCTGAGTACTGAGTACTGAGTACTGAGTGCTGAGTACTGAGTGCTGAGTACTGAGTGCTGAGACCACGCCCAACTCGGAACTCGAAACTCGAAACTCGGAACTCGAAACTCAGTACTCAGTACTCAGTACTCAGCACTTTCGACTATGAAAAACACCAACGAAGTCGGCGATCAATTGCGGCTAGACCTTCTGCGCGAGGCGTTGCCTTACATTCAGCGTTTCCAGGGCCAGACCTTCGTCGTAAAACTTTCGGGGAAAGCTACGGAGGGCCCTGAGAACCTGAGTTCACTTGCTGAAGAGCTGGCGCTGCTGCACCAGGTGGGCATTCGAATCTGCGTCGTGCATGGCGGCGGTAAGCAGTTATCTGACCTCGCGTCTAAACTCGGAATTGAGCAGACAATCATTGAAGGCCGGCGCGTTACCGACGACGCCACGCTCGAGATGGCCAAGATGATCTTCGCGGGCAAGATCAATACCGACATCCTGGCAGCTTTGCGCAATCGCGGTATTGAGGCGGTAGGACTTTCCGGCGTGGATGGAAATATTGTGCACGCCGAACGGCGGCCGCCGAAAGAGGTCTTGAATCGCGAGACGGGCGAAACTTCGCAAGTGGACTTTGGGCACGTCGGCGACGTCGTTGAAATCAATTCGCGCCTACTCTCAGTGCTGTTGAATGAAGGTTACCTGCCCGTTATTTCTTCACTCGGCGCGGATCGGGAAGGAACAGTCTTCAACATCAACGCTGACACCATTGCCGCGGAAATCGCCATACAGTTAAAAGCTGAAAAGTTAATTCTGCTCTCCGATGTTGATGGAATTTACCTGCGGCCGGGCGAACCTGAAACAAAACTCTCTCGTCTGACTGCGGCGGAAGCGGACGTTATGATTAAAGATGGCACCGCAATAGGCGGCATGATTCCCAAGCTGCAAAGCATCACCACGCTACTTAGCCGCGGCGTGCACAGCGCACACATTCTCAGCGGCACGACGCGCAATGCCCTCCTTTCCGAAATCTTCACCGACAGCGGCACGGGCACGATGATCGTCGCCTGAGTACCTGTTAGTGGGACCGCGGGCGTTTCGCCCGCTTTCGTTGAATGCCACTTTGTAGAAAGCTGAGACACTGACCCACTCCGGAGGGAGCGCGTTGCTTGAGGCGGGCGAGAACCCCGTGTCCGAGTAGGTTCGATTCCAACTGCATTTGCACCTGCCTTAATTTCTAGTTGACACCACTGACGTACACACCTGAATATCGCAGAAATGGACAACGAAGCGATAGCGCGCCGCTTTTTTCGTCTCGCGGCGTTAATGGAAATCCGCGGCGATGATCCGTTTCGCCTGCGTTCCTATCGCAACGCGGGTGAGGCCATCGAAACCTGGCCCACATCGTTAAAACAAATCGCCAAAGACGAAGGTATCGCCGGCTTGCAATCAATTCCCGGGGTGGGCAAAGCAATTGCCGGAAAGATTGTTGAACTGCTCGAAAAAGGCACCTTCAATGCGTGGGAAAAGATAACGGCGGAAACCCCAGAGAGCGTGTTGGATCTTTTGGAGCTTCCGGGCGTTGGGCCAAAGACCGCAGCCATGCTTCATCAAAAATTCAAACTGTCTTCGCTTAAAGATCTAAAGAAGTTCGTGGCCGGCGGCGGACTTGATACGGCCGACGGTATCGGACCAAAAACAGCGGAGAGAATTAAGGAGAGCCTCGAACTCTTATGACGAAGGGTACGAGCTAGAAGTTCAGAGTCCAAGCTTTAGGTTGTCTTAGATCGGGCAGATGCAAGAAGCCTGGTAAGAAGTACGTAGAGTAGAGTACAAGCTTCAGCTTGCTGTTATTTTGCTAGGTGAGTAAACCGTCAATGTGTATCAATGGCGAAAGATGTCGGCGACCGAAAGGAAGGCCGCGCTGGAATTGCGTAAGGCACGCAATCTTCCGTGGCATACACCACCACACCTGGACTTTGAAGTCGCAAAGCAATATTTGGTTTCTGCATCGTGCTACGAACACGCTTTAATCATAGGCAAAAATCCTGAAAGAATGACCGAATGTGAATCGGAAATCCTAAGGCTCTTTCGCGAATTCTGTTCCCGAGTTTATGGGTGGTGCGTACTGCCCAATCATTATCACGCCCTTGTGAGAACGGAGCGAATCAAGGAACTGAGGAAAAGCATCGGGCAATTTCATGGTCGCAGCTCCTTCAAATGGAACGGGGAGGATAATTGCAAAGGGCGCCAAGTTTGGTACAACTGTTTTGAGCGACCGATGAAATCTGAACGACATTTCTTTGCTACTCTGAATTATGTACACAACAATCCGGTGCACCATGGGTAGGTAATGCATTGGCAGGCCTGGCCATGGTCGAGCGCAGCAGAGTTTCTGGAAAGAGTGGGACACGAGAAGGCAAAAGAAATATGGCTAAGGTATCCTGTTCTGGGGTACGGCAAGAACTGGGATAAATAGATTACATGGAACGACTACTCTAATGAAACATCGCAAACTAAAGTTTGTACTCTGAACTATTTGAGTGAACCTTATGAAAAAGATAAAGAGGCGCGACTTTATGCGCACGACCGGGGCTGCCGGCTTAACGTTGGCTGCGACTAATTCCAACGCACTTGGTTTTCCAAACATACTGTCGCGGGCCGCCGTTAAGCCGCTGGTCATCGCCTCCTCAAACGGCAACGTGTACAAGAACGGCGGCGATATGACCGCTGTGCAAAAAGCGTTCACAATGATCGCGCAGGGCGCCGACGTGCTTGATGCTGTCATCGCTGGGGTGAACATCGTCGAACTCGATCCGCTTGACGATAGTGTAGGTTACGGTGGGCAGCCCAATGCGGATGGTGTCGTTCAGCTCGATGCCTGTTGCATGCATGGTCCAAAGAAACGCGCCGGCGGTGTGGCGGCGCTTGAAGGGGTGCGCACGCCCTCGCTGGTGGCCAAAGCAGTCATGGAGAACACCGATCATCACCTGATCGTGGGCAAAGGCGCGCAGGAGTTTGCGCGCAACATGGGTTTCAAAATTGAAGACGATCTGAACACGGAAAATTCGCGCCGGAAGTGGTTGGAATGGAAACGAAAGATAGATCCCGAACATTATCTCGATCCGAAGAAACGTGCCGAAGCCGGAAGACGCGCCACGATGGAGATGCTGGCCGAGGGTCGAATCCGGGAAGAAAATCTTCACGGCACAATCAACTGCAACGGCATAAATGCTAAAGGTGAGATTTCCGGCGTGACGACCACCAGCGGTTTGTCCTGGAAGATGCCGGGGCGTGTTGGCGACTCACCAATTCTCGGCGCCGGTCTCTATGTTGACGGAGAAGTCGGCGCAGCCGGATCGACCGGGCGTGGTGAAGCGAATCTATATGGTCTCTGCTCGTTCCTGATTGTCGAGGAAATGCGCCGGGGCAAGCATCCAAAGGATGCGGGGATGGCAGCGCTTAGAAGAATTAAAGCAAACACTTATGAAAAGCGCTTGCTCAAACGCGACGGCAATCCAAATTTTTACGTCAAGTTCTACATCCTCAACGCACGCGGAGAATATGCAGGCGTCGCAATGTATGAACTGGGTGACGATGGCAAGAGAGCCACGTTTGCAATCTGTAGCGACAATGGACCGCAGAACCTGCCATTCGAAGCGCTGCTGCCAGGCAAGCACAGTGACTAGCGAATTATTAGCGCATTACCGCCGCCACCGAACCACTGCTGGCAGCTGACCGCCTCGCTTCGGTCTGACGCTTGACGATAACTAGAGTGATGTCGTCGGCAGCTTGAGTGCCTTGTGAGAACTTGGTTAACGCTGATTCGATGCGATCGCGAATTCCCGCCGCCGAGGCATCGACGTTGCGCGAAACCGTTTCATAAAGCCGCGTTGGACCAAACTCTTCCCCGGTTGGACTCGCTGCTTCCGTAACACCATCCGAATAGATCACCAGCACGTCGCCCAGTTGCATCTGCGTGCGTCCCTCGCGGTACTCCGCGTCTCGTTTAATGCCCAAAGGCAAACCGCCTGAAGCCAACTGCTCGACCGTACCGGCGGCGTGAACAATCAACGGCGGGTTGTGACCGGCATTAAGGAAAGATAAGGCGCCCGATTCGGGATCCAACTCGGCATAGAAGAGAGTGACAAATCGATTCGGCGGTATGTTGTCAGCGAGATAACGATTAACCGCAGAGATCGTTTCCACGAGGGTGTCGTGTGAGCCCGTTTGCGCGTGAATCGCGGCATGAAGCGACGACATTAGCAACGCAGCGGCAGTTCCCTTGCCCGAGACGTCGCCTAGCGCAATTACCAATCGTCCGTCTTCACGTTTTATGAAGTCGTAATAGTCGCCGCCAATTTCATAGCAGGGGAAACTAATACCCTGAAGTTCATAACCAAATAGTTGTGGCGGCGCTGTCGGCTGAAACCGCTGCTGAATCTCCATGGCAAGTTGTAGTTCGCGTTCGAGCCGCTCCTGTTGCAATCGTGCCTCACCCAGCCGCGCATTCTCTACCCGAATCGCAGCCACGGACGCCAGCGTAGTCAAAACTTTTAAGTGATCTTCGGTGAACCGACCTTCAGCGATTGGCGAGTCTGCGTAGACGATGCCAAAAACTTTTTCTGAAACACCGAGCGGCACCGCCAGAACGGATCGCACTCCTTGCAGCACCATGGTGCCACTGGCGAAGCGGGGATCGTGTTGCGCGTCTGACGTTAGTACCGACTTGCCGCGCATCATCACTTCGTCCATTACATTGCGGCTGACCCGAATCTCGCCGACTTCGCCGACGCGATCACGCAGGCGCGCGACGGCAACTTTCAATTCCTCGCTGCCTTCCTCCCGCATCATTAACAGGCAACGATCCGCGGGTACAGCTTCAAACACCAGGGAGACGATCTGTTCGAGCGTTTCGTTGAGAGTCGTGGCCGCAAGCAGCGTGACTCCCACTTTGCTGATCAGCGCCAGCAGGTCGCCTTCACGCTCGACACGTGCGGCGGCAATTTCTTCCGGCTTGGTGCGCGCGCCTTCGATCGCTTCCAGCAGACCAGACGTCGTGCGATCACCCGAGGGCAAAGCAATGGTCGCTTCCGGCAACGGCGTGTGGTTGTCGGTGATCATGGTCGCGCCCATGCCCGAGTTGTAGGTGCCGTCATCAAAAACGATTTCGGTTTCACCGATTTGTATGCGACCGCCAGGGGTCAGGGGCACGGTGCCTTCAACCGTGCCGCCGTTGTAGAGAGTGCCGTTTGCTGAACCAAGATCCTGAAGAAAATATTCTTCACCCTCGCGGCGCACTTCCGCATGCACGCGAGATGCAAACGGATCGGGAATGCAGAGGTCGTTGCGCGCTGAGCGGCCGAGCGTGATTCGCAGTCGTCCAAGCGGAAAACGGTCCGGGGCGCGATCGGGATATTTGACTATTAACTCAGGCATTCTTGATACCGGTTTTTGGTTTTGGGTCTTTGGTTCTTACGCTCGGCGACTTCGATTCTCAACTATTACGGTTCCTTCGCGCACGACAATTGTTCCAGCGATAAGATCATGCAGGCCGCGACCCCGTGCGTTGAGGGCGGCAATGATGAATCCCAGGCCCAACATAATGGCCGACAAAGGATAGCCTACGAAATGACGCAGAAACGCGCGTCCAATCCCTAATTCGGTACCATCGTTTCGCAAAATGCGCAGGCCGGTGGCCCATTTACCAATCGTCAAGCCGGTGAGCCCGGGAAGAACTCCCAGGTCAAGGGCGGCCACCACTAGCGAAAGAAAAATCCCAACGCTTTCCGAAGAGCTTCCAGCTGAGCGCGCACCGCCACCAAGTAATCTGCTGATTAGCGTACTAAACGCCAAAATTGCGACCAGCACTATGTAGTCGATCAGAATCGCACCGCAGCGCAAAGAAAATGGCGCGCGAATTCTGGCGAGATTTTGTACGGGAGGGCCGGGCTTTACGCTTCTTTGCACGGCAACTGTTTCAGCGGCAGCGGTCATTGTTCAGAAGTCAGAAGTCAGAAGTCAGAAGTCAGAAGTTAGAATAACTCAGGTGTTGGCTGTCAGTTGTCAATTCTTAGCAGAAAACGCGTCACGCTTCTGAACTGACCTCTGACCTCTGACTTCTGACCTCTGCCTTTTATTATCCCAAAAGAAAATGCAGCGTTGTTTCTCCCAGCCGGATCTTGTCGCCGCTGTCCAACACGCGCGGTTGGCGCGGCGCCAGTCTCACTGAATCGTTAATCACAGTGCCGTTAACCGAACCCAGATCTTCTACCAGAAACGTTTCGCCTTCGCGCCAGATGCGCGCGTGCCGGCGGGAAACTTTTGTTTCCGGATCGAACCGCGAAAGATCAATTTCCGGGAAAACATTTGAATGCGGATCGGTGCGGCCCACCAGGTTGTTGTCTTTTTGCAGCACAAACGAGGCATCAAGTTCGGTGGTGCCGGCTACAACAAGTTTTGCTGTCTGCCGGGCGGCGTTTAGCGCGGCGCTCGAGCCTGCGCCGGCCATTGGTTGACGCGCGCCGCAGTGCGCACAGAAAACATCGTCGGCTGCAATCCGGCCGCCGCAAAACCCGCAGAAAACTGTTTGCACCTGCGTAGTCTCACCGCCCACTTGCGCGCCTGGTCCGTAGGTAACCTGTCCGCTCATCAATTTTTCCAGATGAGTGGCCAGTGCGTCGCGCATCTGGCCGGCGGACGCGAAACGATCTTCCGGTTTGTACTCGACCGAACGCATCAGGATCTGTTCCATCTCGCTGGAGATCGACGGCGCTATCTGGCGCGGCCGCGGATTTTTTTGAAAGTCAAAAATCAAAAGCGGGTTGTCCTGCGGATCGGACCCGCTGATGAGGTGAAACATCGTCGCACCCAAACTATAAACGTCGGAGCGCGGCTCGACTCGGCCACCGAAGAGTTCGGGCGGCGCGTAACCCATCGTGCCCACTGCGGTCACGCCCTTCTCTTCCTGTTTCACCCAACGAGCAATGCCAAAATCGATCAGCATCACGCGGCCGGTGTTGCCGTCTATCATCAAGTTTGCTGGTTTCAAGTCACGATAGATGATTGGCTTCGGTCGCGTGTGCAGATAATGCAGCACGTCCGCTGTCTGCATGCCCCAATCGGCAACAGTTTTCTCGTCAACTTTTCCACCGGGCGCACTTCTCAGCCGCGAAGCCAGGTCGCCACCGGCGATGAACTTCATCACCAAATAAAATCGCCCGAGCTTCTCGTCATAAAAATAATCATAGACGGTGGGAATCGATGGGTGTTCCAGCGAAGTCAACAACAACGACTCGCGTTTGAAATCGGCGATCGCCTTTTCGTGCTGCACCGGATCCAGATGCGCTTCAACCATCTCTTTGACGGCCCGGGGCGCATCGCCGAGGTTGCGGTCCTTGGCGAGATAAACCGCGCCCATACCGCCACCGCCAATGCGACGCACAATTTCGTAGCGACTGTTCAGGACACTGCCAGGATCGAGTTGCTTTACTGCCGGTTGACGCCCGCCGGTGGTGCCCTTCTTAACGGTGTGTTTTACGAGCGGCGGTACATCTACGGTGGAGTTTCCGCCAAGGGAGGCCGACGAAAGCGGCCCGCTCACATCTTCGAGGGTTTCTTGCTCAGAGGGAGAATCGTCGGCTGGTATTTCTGCCGCCGCAGAAGTTTTCGCAGGTTGTTGCGTGCCGCAGTTGCGGCAGAAGCTTTCACCCGGCGTTACCGGCGTTCCACATTCGAGACACTCTGCCATTTATTCAGAACCTATTCCCGATAAAGCGTTCAGTTCCTTGTTAACGTTCCAATAGCCGGATTATTTAACCAGGCGGAAGCGGAGAAAAGTCTTTCCCACGATAATCTCATCGCCATCCTTAAGGGCCTGGCGCGTCCCGGGCGATAGTCTTTTGCCGCGGTTTATGAAAGTACCATTCGTCGAGCCCAGGTCTTCCAATAAATACTGGCCATCGCGAAACGTGATGCGCGCGTGACGCCGCGACACCTTCGCTTCGGGATCGTCCGTATCCAAATCCACGTCCGGGAAAATTCCGCCATCAGCATCCCAGCGTCCAATTTGCGATTCAGCCCCGCTTAACAGGAACTGTTTACCAGCCGATTTTCCACGCTCGATAACTAGTTTGGCGTGCGGCTGGTCGCTTGAGGCATGCGACGACGAAAGATTCACCGCTGCGGCCGCCTTGCCGGCAGCCTCGGGTTGCGGCGCGGCAACTGGGGCGCGCGATCCGTTTTGACCGTCAGCATCGGGTTTCAAATTGGCAATATTCCCCGGTGCATTCCCTGGCGCCTTCCCAGCGGCGTTGGGGCGCGAATTCGAGTTAGGTCTTAAAGCCGCTCCGCATTCGTCGCAATATTGCGAACCGTCGAGGTTCTCGGTTTTACACCTTTCACACGTAATCATCGTTTTTCAGAGGTTTGCGACTCGCAGCCAATTCGCGATAGATTCTCAATCTGGACGGCCAGGACATACAAAGTTTTACGGGTCATTCTATCCCGAAACTATTGGCCTCGCCAATCTTGCAGCTTCTAACGCTGGTGTAACGCGGCGTATGATGCTGGCAATGTAACCTCAAGCGGGCGACTCGGAAACGGCGTAGCGTGGATATCTTTCCAGAGCACTAAAACTCCGTATAATTGAAACTGTTTACAGCTTTTCGACGTAAGAATTACTCGAACCAAATTGGTTTTCGGATCGGCCCATTTTTGTGCAAGATTATTACCTCGTTAGCAAAAAAAAAGAATCCCAACCCCCTGAGCGAAGGAAGAAGTTATGGCTTTGACTAGAAAGAAAAAAATTATTATCGCGGTATCGGCCTTCGCCGTGCTCGCGCTAATCATTATCATTAGCGTATTTGCCAGCCGCAAAGACGAAGCTGAGGTGACCACAGTTAAGCTGGAAGTAAAACCGGAGTTGCGCCAGACAGTAACCGCATCGGGCGAAGTCAGGCCAATTCGCTACATCAAACTAACCAGTGAGGTCCCGGGCCGCATCGAAGAAATCTACGTCAACGCCGGCGATCAGGTCACGCAGGGCAAGCCTCTGGTGCGCGTCGATCCGACGCAACTTCAATCCAGCCAGGAAGCACAGTTTGCCGCCGCGCAACAGGCAATAAACGATATTACGAGCGCTCGTAATGCAGTCGCTACGGCACAGCAGGGGTTGGTGGTCGCCGAAGCATCAGTCTCCTCCGCGCGTCAGCAGTTGGTGGCATTGCAGACCTCGGTCGATCGCGCGCAAGTTGATCTGAATACGGCTCAACGAGAATTGAAACGCTACAGCGATCTAATCGAAGCGGGTGTCGCTTCGCGTTCAGATTACGACGCGGCCCGCGATCGTTTCGATCAGTCAAAGATTGCGTTACAAACTGCGAGAGCAAATCTCGAGTCGCAACGCATCGCCGTCAAGGAATCGCAGGAAAGAGCCAACCAGCAAAAGCTGGCGGTGCAGGAAGCCAGGACGGGCATCAAGTCTTCTGAGATGCGCGCGAACCAGCAACAAGCCCTGCTGCGCGGACAGTCGAGTCAACGTTCCAAGGCAACGCAGTTGTCGCCGCTGAATGGCGTGGTAGCCGACATCCCGACGCGCGTCGGTGAATATGCAGTCGCCGGTCTATCAACCACGCCACTAATGACCATCGCCGACATGTCAACCATCAACGTCGAAGTTAACGTTGACGAAACTGAGATCTCCAATGTTGAAGTTGGCCAACAGGCGAAGGTGAAAGTTGATGCGCTGGGCGACAAAGAGATCGTTGGCGTAGTAACTCAGAAAAATCCGCTGGCGGTTTCCAAGTCAGATACGCAGGGTGGACTTTCAAATCGCGTGAATGTTCAGGAGGCTAAGGAATTCAAGGTGACTGTCGAACTGCGCGATATGCCGGACGAGGTGCGCAACGCGCTGCGACCGGGCATGAGCGGCACCGCAACCATCACCACCAAGACAAAAAACAGCGTTGTGGCTGTTCCCCTGGAAGCGATTGTTGAGAAAGCGGCGCCTGCCCCGTCGCCGGGTGCTACCGTGGCCGGCAACACACCAACGCCACAGTCCGGTGAAAAACCAAAGAGCATCAAAGGCGTCTACGTGCTTGAAGGCAACAAGGTGCGTTTCATCGAAGTAACCACCGGAATCACGGGCGAAGCCGACATCGAGATCACCAGTGGCGTAAAAGCGGGCATGGAAATCGTCAGAGGTCCAAGCCGAGTCTTGAAGACGTTAAAGGACGGCATGGTGGTCAAACGCCAGGAACGTAAGGCTGGCGCTAACGCGAATGAGGGCAGCTAATGAGCGACGTTACCCTGGCATCTCCACCCTCCCCAACCGTGTTGCCCGAACAACCTCTTCGCGCGCACGACGCGAACTCGCTCATCTCAATGCGCGACATTTGGAAAACGTATGAGATGGGATCTGAGCAGGTGCACGCCCTTCATGGGGTGTCATTTGACATCCCTAAGGGTGAGTACATTGCGATCATTGGGCCATCAGGTTCCGGTAAGTCGACCTTGATGAACCTGATTGGCTGTCTCGACACGCCGAGCAAAGGCGAGTACTGGCTAAACGCGAAGAACGTCTCCGAAATGGACGATGACGAACTTGCGCGCATTCGCAACCAGGAAGTTGGTTTCGTTTTTCAAACGTTCAATCTGCTCGCGCGGGCAACTGCTTTGCATAATGTGGAACTGCCGCTCATCTATGGCGGTATCGGTTCCAGCCAGCGTCATGAGATGGCCACCGAAGCGTTGCGCGCGGTGGATCTTGCAGATCGGATTACGCACCGGCCAAATGAACTTTCCGGAGGTCAGCGCCAACGTGTGGCGATTGCTCGGGCCCTGGTTAATCATCCTTCAATTCTGCTTGCGGACGAGCCGACCGGTGCACTCGATACGCATACTAGTAAGGAAATCATGGACCTGTTCGAACGGTTGCATGGCGAAGGAAACACGATCATCGTGGTGACCCACGAGCACGACATTGCCGCCCGGGCACACCGCGTGATTTCCATTCGCGACGGTCTGATTGAAAAGGACGAGAAAATCAGGTAGCAGACGAGTGCAGCCGGGTTATTGAATTTCCAGGGGCGGGTGTTTACCCGCCCACTTTTGTTTATGTCACTGCTCACCGAAACTCGGGCCGGGACAGGCAACTTGCCTCCAGCCACCCACCTTGCGCCGCGCCTTAGAGGAGTTTTCAAACTTTTGCGCGTCGCAGCGGTTTGGGAAGCGTTTCTCGTGGCGCTGAGTAGTTTACGGGCTAACAAGCTGCGCACTGCCTTGACCTTGATGGGCATCGTTGTTGGAGTGGCCGCGGTTATCGCGGTGGTGACGATTATCAAAGGACTGGACCAAACAGTTGCCGCAACCTTTTCGTCTCAGGGCTCGACTGTTTTTACTATCTCCAAACGGCCGCGCGTAATTACTTCGCGCGAAGACTTCATCAAATTCAACAAGCGTAAGGACGTAACCATTGACGATGCGGAAGCGATATTTCGCGTCTGCTCCTCGTGTTGGCAGTCAGGAGTTGCGGCCAACACGCCCGAGACCGTCAAACATAAAGATCAAAAGTCAGAAAACGTAAACGTGCGCGGGATTGCGCCGAGCGCGATGTTTGATATCGACGCCGTCAACATCGATGCCGGCCGTTTCTGGACCGACAATGAAGGCGCGACTGCCCACGAGATCTGCGTAGTAGGCGCCGACATCATCCAGAATCTTTTTGGCGGGATCGCGCCGGATCGCGCGCTGGGCCAAAATGTTTCTATTGCCGGGCGGCCGTATGAAATCGTAGGGGTGCTGCAGCCGCAGGGCAAAATCTTTGGGGCCTCGCGCGACAATCTGATTTATATTCCCTATTCCACCTACCAGAAAAACTTTGGCGCGCATTCTTCGCTTACCATCTTCGTCAAAACGCCTTCGGCTGATCAGCTTGAAGAGGCCCAGGACCAGGCACGAACAATAATGCGCAACCGTCGCGGTAAAACTTTCGGCGACGATAGCGACGAGGGTTTCACGCTGGAAACATCAGACGTCTTCATTGACCTATACGGCAAGGCCACGTCAAACATTTACATTGTCACCTATCTGGTCGCGGGGGTTTCGTTGTTTGTAGGCGGAATTGTAGTGATGAACATCATGCTCGTGTCGGTAACTGAACGGACGAAAGAGATCGGCATTCGCAAAGCAATCGGCGCGCGCCGGAAAGATATACTGACGCAGTTCTTAATTGAGGCCATCACGGTTGCAGCGGTTGGCGGCGCCATTGGCGTGCTTACCGGCTTTGGGTTGGCCTATGTGATTTCGTTTTTAATTGGTTTTCCAGTTTTGGTGAGCGCTGCCTCGGTGATTCTGGGCGTGGGAATGTCTTCTGTGGTGGGCGTAGTTAGTGGGCTTTGGCCGGCCTGGCGCGCGGCCCGCATGCATCCGATTGAGGCATTGAGGTCGGAATGAACCGAGCAAACAGCGAACAGCAGACAGCAAACAGCCGGAGAAACAACTCTGAAGTTGCTGGACTGAAAGTTCCTGATTGCCTATAACAAATGCTGTTTGCTGTTGACTGTTTGCTGTTTACTAATCGCATGCGATTCGACGACGTCAAAGAATCCGCCCTGATGGCTTTCGACACCCTGCGCGCGAACAAGCTGCGCTCGTTGTTGACGATCCTCGGTGTGACTGTGGGTGTGGTGACAGTCATCTTCATGGTGTCGATCATCCAGGGCCTGAACAAAGCTTTTGCTCAACAGATCGAGGCGCTGGGATCTAACGCAATCTGGGCCACCAAATTCGATCCCAGCTTTGGCCATCAACCTACTACGGAAGAATTGCATCGCAAGGATTTAACGCTTGAAGACGCGGAGGCAATTCGCAACGAGGCGCCTTCCGTGCTAAGTGTCTCGCCTATTCATCGCAAGATCGCGGAGACGGTCCGTTACGCCGATAAACAATCTGACACACCGATTGTTATTGGCGTCACGCCGTATTATGAGTTCACTCAATCCAGTTATGTCGATCGCGGGCGTTTCATCACTGATACCGACCTGCGCGAGCGCGCGAACATCTGCGTGCTCGGTAAAGATCTCGTGAAATCTTTGTTTCCCTATGAAGAACCAATCGACAAGGAGTTGAAGATAAACGGGAAGCCGTTCAAAGTCGTCGGCGTGATGGAGCCGCTGGGAAATTTTCTCGGCCAGTCACGTGATAATACGGTGTTTATTCCCATCACCACCTTCGACAAATACTATCCCGGCGAACAGCCGTTTCCGGAAGTGGTTTTCGTAATTATCGTGCGGCCAAAATCGCGCGCTTATGTGAAATCTGCAATCGACGAGATGACTGACATTCTGCGCCGGCGGCGGCATGATGCGCCCGGCGCGCCTAATACTTTCGGCATTTCGTCGCAGGACGCCTTGCTCGATATTTACAATCAACTTACCGGCGCTACCGCGTTGGTACTTACCGCGATTTCGTTTGTGGCCCTGATGATTGGCGGCATCGGCGTAATGAATATCATGTTGGTTTCGGTTACCGAGCGCACCAAAGAAATCGGCATTCGGAAAGCGGTAGGGGCTACGCGCCTTAACATACTTTCACAGTTTCTTATTGAAGCGGTGGTGCTGACGGCATTTGGGGGCGTGATTGGTCTGGCGTTGGGCGAAGTCGCTAGTTTATTGACCAACAAATACTCGCCGCTGCCCGCGTTCGTCCCGCTGTGGGCGATCGTCGTTGGCATTGGGATCTCGACTGCGGTAGGGATCGTTTTCGGTTTATGGCCCGCGTGGAAAGCTGCCAGATTGGATCCAATCGAAGCCTTACGTTGGGAATAGCGCCGGCAGTTCAGAGTACAAATTTTAGTTTGCTGTTTTCCGTACCAACAAACTAAAGTTTGGACTCTGAACTGCTTGAGTTAATATCTTTCCACCCCCTGCAACCTAACCATGCTGCGAGCCGTAATACTTTAAGTGAAATTCATAGAGACTCTTAAACTCGCGATCGCCGCCATTTGGGCGCACAAGCTGCGATCGGCGTTAACGCTGCTGGGTATGATTATCGGCGTCACGGCCTTTGTGGTCGTCGTTTCACTCATCCAGGGGTTCAACAAGTACATCGACGAAAAGATTGCGGGCATTGGTTCAAAATCTTTTACCGTACAGCGTTTTAACTTTGAAGACTTCAAAGACCTGGACACCATTGCCGCGGCCCAAAGAAGGAACAAAGAACTAACGCTCGACGATTATGAGTATTTGAAAGCACGTGCCACGCTCATTGACAAGATTGGAGCGAAGGCACGCGCCAATCGTTCGCTGGTTAAGCGCGGCTCGAAAGTGGCGGAAGATGTTCCAGTCGACGGATCCATGCCGGTGATTAGCGAGATCGATAATATCGATGTTGCGGAAGGCCGCTACATAACCGACGCCGAAAACGACGGTGCGGCGCGCGTCGCCTTTATTGGGATGGACGTCGCTAATGCGCTTTTCCCTGCGGGTTCGGGTACCGCTATCGGCGAAGAGATCAATGTGGCCGGTTTGCCGTATCGGATCATTGGGGTTGCCGTGGCGAAAGGTACCGTGTTTGGCGTTCCTCAGGATAATTTCGTTACGCTGCCTTTAAAGACATACGGCAATAACTTTGGCGGCTTCACGCGTAATCGGCTGCTGTATTTCGAGGCCACGTCGAAGACCGACGATACCTTTAAGGACGCCGTCGATGAAGCAAGGTTTTTGTTGCGTTCGCGCCGTCACATCAAATCCGATGAGAAGGATAATTTCGGCATAGTCACGCCGGATGCGATTACGGGTTTTCGCGATCGGTTACTGGGTCCGACTTACATCGTAGCTGTCGCAGTGCCGGGCATCGCATTGCTGGTTGGGGCCATCGTTATCATGAACATCATGTTGGTCTCGGTCACCGAAAGAACGAAAGAGATTGGCATACGCAAATCGCTCGGTGCTCGCAAGATAGATGTCCTTAAACAATTCCTGGTTGAAGCGGTAACGCTTTCGGCGATAGGCGGCGCAGTCGGGGTTCTGCTGGCGTGGATTATCGGCATGATAATGACGGTGATTTTCTTCCCAACCTATCTATCGATTGGGGCGATCCTGTTCACGATATTTGTGTCCGGAGGAATCGGCATTCTTTCGGGTGTGTTTCCCGCGTGGAAAGCGGCACGGCTCGATCCGATTGAAGCGCTACGGGCGGACTGACAGTGGCCGGAGCAGACGGCAGCGGCAGACGGCAGGGGCAGTCGGGCGAAGGCATACACGCGGCGGCAATTACGTTTTTATCCTGCCGACTGCTCCTGCCGACTGCCGACCGTTATTATCCTGCCGACTGCTCCTGACCGACTGCCGACTCCTTCCAGATGGAGAGTGTGATGAGACTAATCCGCAGCGACATTTACGAAAATCTCAAGATGGCACTCGCCACTTTGCGCGGCAACAAACTGCGTTCATTCCTGACTGTTTTTGGGGTGATGATTGGCGTGATCACCGTAATGTTGATTTCTTCGATCATCAGCGGCGTTGACACGGCGGTGAAGAAAGAGCTCGAGTCTTACGGCACCAACTCGATCTTCATTATCAAGTTTAATTCCGGCATTCACATCGGACGTCTCTCGCGCGAAGAGCGCATGCGTAAAGACTTAACTTACGACGATGCGATCGCACTGACGCAGTTGCCTGCCGTTGAGCTTTCGGTCCCCTTTCTCGACATCGGCAATAACTTCTTCGGACAGAAAATCATGGTGTCGAGTCCCGGAAAGACTTCCGCTGCCGTAGCTTTGCAAGGCACGCTGCCTGATTTCGAACGCGCCGGAACACAAATTATTAAAGAGGGTCGATTCTTCACGCAGTATGAAAATGATAACAACGAAGAAGTTGCGGTAGTCGGCTCGACTGTGGGTGCGGATTTTTTTCCTTATGGCTCGCCGGTCGGTCAGGAAATTGCAATTGGGGGGCGGCAATTTCGGGTTGTCGGGGTGCTGGAAAAGCGTGAACAGTTTCTGCTGGGCGGCGGCGACGACGATCAGAACAACATTATCTATGTGCCATTCAACGTGGCGCGCAAACTTAAACCCAGTTCACAGGATGTCTACATCCTGGCCGTAGCGCGCAAAGGAATGATGGACGAAGCACAGGATCAGATCACAGATCTTTTGCGCGTGCGCCGTCAGGTGCCTTTCGGAAAACCCGATAACTTTGGACTGCAAACTGCAGAGCTATTCCTTAGTAATTTCCGTTCGATCCTTAGCGGCGTGGCTATTGCGATGGTCGTCATTTCTTCAGTTGGGTTGATGGTTGGCGGCATCGGTGTGATGAACATCATGCTCGTTTCGGTCACCGAACGGACGCGCGAAATTGGCGTGCGCAAAGCCATCGGCGCGCGGCGCAGCGACATCATGTGGCAGTTTTTGATCGAGGCGGCAACGCTGACCGGTTTCGGCGGGTTGGTTGGTCTATCAATCGGTTGGTTGCTGACTTTTCTGTTGCGCTTGTTGCTGCCTTCTTACGTACCGCTGTGGGCGCCAATCGGCGGCTTTGTGGCCAGCGTTGGTATTGGTTTGATTTTTGGACTTTGGCCGGCATGGAAAGCGGCGCGGCTGGATCCGATAGAATCGCTCAGGTACGAATAAAGGATGTAGGGTGTTGGGTGTAGGGTGTAGAAAAAAGAAGGCGTCTCCTTCTCTACACCCAATATCTCTTGCTCTTACCTACACCCTACACCCTACACCCTACACCCTTGCTCTTACACCCTTGCTCTTACATCATCCCGCCGGTAATGCCGGCTAAAGTGCTGCGAACAATCACTCCAATGATCCAGATCGTCAGCACGATTCCCCAGGCAGCGCCTGAAGACATCTTTCCAACTTTCTTCAATCCCAAAGCTGCCAGGAACAAACCGTAAAACGCGAACAGATCAATCGAACTCAACAACGTTCCCAACACCGGCGATGCTTTTGGATCAATGAATAGGCCCAGGTTCGCCTGCACCAGCCCGCGCCGCGAAGCGTGCACAATGTCGTAATCGTCCGGCGATTTAATGAACAGCAACACAATGTTCAGCAGCATTGAGATGACTATTGGCGGCATGGCCGAGTAAGTCCAAACGGCCAGCGCCTGCTTGTAACTAAGCTTGCGGCCCATCAACATCGAGCCGAGCAAATACAAACCTGCACCCGCCGCAATGATGAGTGCCACGACGATGATTGGCGAGCAGTAGTAGATCGCCTTTACCACCGGACCGGTTTGCATCCGGATCGCTTGTTCCTTCTGCTCCGGAGTCATTTGTTCCGCGCGCGGCGAGTTTTCGATCGCTTCAGTGATCATGCGGTCATAGCCGACGCGCTGAAAAAACAGCGTGGTGAACGCCAGCAATGCGATGGTGCAGATGATTGCGGCTGCCAGGAAACGCGGACGCTGGCGCAGTGCTTCGAACACGCGGCTGGGTTCAAAGAAAATGCCAGTCAAGGTTTGTGCGGTGGACATTGTCGCTTCGTCCGGGGCCTCGGTGACAGGCGGCGGGGGTACTAAGTCTTGGCTGTTGGGGTCGCTCATTTTTATCCTCCAGTGTGATAGAGGACGGGGAGATCTTTCCGTCCGTTTAAGAAAAAGTTTCGGCAGAAGTACGTTTTGTACCAGTTCTTTGTTTCACCCAGAGATTACGTGGATTCCACAGTTTTAGACAACATCCTTGCGAGCACCTACAAGTTAAGTTGCGAGCCGCTTGGCCCAAAGTTCGGAGTAGAAGCTTTAGCTTGATGCTTCCGCATCATTTCAACCTAAAGGATGGACTCTGAACTGCCAGCGCTCTCCCAACCGGGCACGCGAATGCAGGCGACGCTGTGTCCCGGCAAGACTTCGCGCAACTCCGGATCGATTCGCGCACACTCGTCAATAGCAATTGGACATCGGGTGCGGAAACGGCAGCCGGAGGGCGGATTGATGGGCGTCGGCACGTCGCCTCCGAGCACGATGCGCTCGCGCTTGTGTTTGGGATCGGGAATGGGAATGGCAGAAAGCAGCGCCTTCGTATAAGGGTGGAGCGGCTGCGCGTAAAGGTCCGCCGCCGTAGCGATCTCAACAATGCGGCCCAGGTACATCACCGCGACGCGCGACGAGATGTGTTCGACAACCGCCAGACCGTGCGAAATGAAGAGGTAGGCTAATTTAAATTCCTTTTGCAGATCCTGAAGCAGGTTCACTACCTGGGCCTGGACCGAAACATCGAGCGCCGACACCGGCTCGTCCGCGACGATCAGCTTGGGATTGAGAGCGAGTGTGCGCGCAACTCCGATGCGTTGCCGTTGACCTCCCGAAAACTCGTGCGCATAGCGCTTGCTGTAATCAGGATTCAAACCGACGCGCTCCAGCAGTTGCGCGACGCGGTCGCGTCGTTCTCGCTTCGTTCCAATGTTATGAATAACGAGTGGCTCGCCGACGATGCTGCCAACTTTCATGCGTGGATTTAACGACGCGTAAGGATCTTGAAAAACAATCTGCATCTCGCGGCGCAACTCGCGCAGCTCATGCTTCCCTAGCGAAACGACATCGCGGCCTTCAAATGTAATCTCGCCGGCAGTTGGCTCGATCAAGCGCAACAGACAACGGCCCACTGTTGACTTGCCACAGCCAGACTCGCCGACCAAACCGAGTGTTTCGCCGCGAAAGATCTCAAAGGACACGCCGTCGACTGCGCGCACCACATCGTCGCTCCCCTCGACAGGGAAATACTTAACGAGGTTGCGGACTTGAACAAGTTCTTGGTGGTTATTGTTCATTTGGAAAGTGATATCAGCAGATTACGCAGATTTCACAGATTTCTTCTCGACAGCGACGACGTGATTCTTACTCCAATGTGGGCGGACGGCTATTAACGTTTTAGCGTTTTACCCTAATCTGTGGAATCTGCGTAATCTGCGGATACTTTCTGATGGTCGGCGGCAACCGCAGCCGCCAAATCAAACAGCACGCATCGAACCTTCACACCGCCTTCTAAATCGTAAAACGGTATCTCTTCCGCAGTGCAGCGCGGCATACGATACGGACAGCGCGGCGCGAAATGACAACCGGGCGGAAGATCCGTCGGGCTGGGAACCGTCCCTTCGATTGTCTCCAGTCGTTCGGCTTTGCCGGCAGCCGCACTGGTAAGTTTCGGGACGGATCGCAGCAATCCTTCGGTGTAGGGATGGCGCGGCCGTGCAAATAATTCTTCAACCGGCGACTCTTCGACAATGCGGCCGGTGTACATAACTGCTACCCGATCGGCAACTTCAGCGACGACGCCAAGATCGTGTGTTATTAGAAGCACTGCCAGCTCGCGATTCTTTCTGAGCTCATTTAACAACTCGAGAATCTGCGCTTGAATAGTAACGTCCAATGCCGTCGTCGGCTCGTCGGCAATCAATAGTTTCGGATCGCAGGCCAGGGCCATTGCGATCATCACACGCTGGCGCATGCCGCCCGAGAGTTGATGCGGGTAATCGTCGATGCGTCGCGCCGGATCGGGAATGGAGACTTCGCGCATCGCCTCAATAGCGCCTTCGCGCGCGGCTTTGCGCGAAAGTTTGCGATGCAAGCGCAGGGCTTCGGCAATCTGTTCGCCAACGGTGAAAACAGGATTCAGGGACGTCATTGGATCCTGAAAGATCATCGCAATGTCGTCGCCGCGAATCGCGCGCATCTCACTATCTGATAGTTTCAGCAAATTCCTGCCGTCAAAACTAATCTCCCCACCAACAATCTTTCCCGGCGGCGCGATCAGCCGCATGATCGAAAGCGCAGTGATTGATTTGCCACAACCGGATTCGCCAACCAGCCCCAGCAGCTCGCCTTTATCTATGTAAAAGCTCACGCCATCGACCGCGCGCACCAAACCGGCACGCGTGGGAAAGTGTGTTTGCAGATTATTTACTTCGAGCAGGTGTGACATCTTCAAACCGTCGATGTTTCCTGATATTCGCCCCAAACGTTGCGCAGTCGATTGCTAATCTCGCCGACTGTTGCGTAAGCCTCGACGCTTTCGAGAATGAGCGGCAAAAGATTTTCCGTGCCTGCCGCTGCCGCTTCCAACTTCGCGAGTGCGGCTTTAACCGCGGCGAAGTCGCGGCGCTCACGCACCGCTCGCAGGCGCTCGATCTGCTGTTGCTCGATCGCCGGGTTAACGCGCAACGTCGGCACGTTTGACTCCTCGCTGCTTTGAAAGCGGTTCACGCCGACGACAATCGAGTCCTCTTTTTCAATCGCGCGTTGATAACGATAAGCCGACTCCTGAATCTCCTTTTGCACATAACCGGTTTCAATTGCGCGCAGCATGCCACCCATCGCATCGATTCTTTCGAGATAGTTCGAAGCGCGGTCTTCAATTTCATGCGTCAACTGCTCGATCGCGTAAGAACCAGCAAGCGGATCAGCGGTGTCGGCGACGCCCGATTCGTAGGCAATCACTTGCTGCGTCCTTAAAGCCAGTCGCGCTGCTTCTTCAGTTGGCAATGCTAAAGCTTCATCCATTGCATTGGTATGGAGCGACTGGGTGCCGCCCAGCACGGCTGCCAGCGCCTGAATCGTAGTTCGCACGACGTTCACTTCGGGTTGTTGCGCAGTCAAAGATGAGCCGGCCGTCTGCGTATGAAAGCGCAGCATCTGGGAGCGTGCATCCCGCGCCTTGAAACGATCTCGCATGATGCGCGCCCACAGCCGCCGCGCCGCACGAAACTTGGCAATCTCTTCCAGCAGGTTGTTGTGCGCGTTAAAGAAGAATGAAATCCGCGGCGCGAAATCATCTATCTCCAGTCCGGCTTGCAGCGCCGCTTCTACATAGGTGATACCGTCGGCGATTGTAAAAGCAACTTCCTGGACTGCGGTCGAGCCTGCCTCACGAATGTGATAACCGCTGATCGAAATCGTGTTCCAGTTTGGCACTTCATGCGCACAATACGCGAATGTGTCGGTAACCAGGCGCAGCGATGGCGCCGGCGGGTAAATGTAGGTGCCGCGCGCGATGTACTCCTTGAGAATATCGTTTTGCAGCGTGCCTTTGACCTTCTCAAAAGCAACGTTTTGCCGCCGCGCCACGGCAAGATACAGCGCCAACAGGATGGCTGCTGTGGCGTTAATAGTCATAGAAGTGGAGACGCTGTCGAGTGGGATGCCATCAAACAAACGCTGCATGTCTTCGAGCGAATCGATGGCCACGCCGACTTTTCCAACTTCGCCTACGGCCAGTGCATTGTCCGAGTCAAGCCCTATTTGCGTTGGCAGATCGAAAGCAACGGAAAGACCGGTGGTGCCCTGCGCCAGTAGATATTTGTAACGCGCGTTGGATTCCTCGGCGGTGGCATAGCCGGCATACTGCCGCATGGTCCACAAACGGCCGCGATACATGTTTGAATAAATGCCGCGCGTGTAGGGAAATTCGCCGGGGGCATTCAGATCTTTCTCATACTCCACCGGTTCGGTGTTGGCGGGATCGAAGGCCGTGGGCAAGTCGATTCCCGAAGAACTCTCAAAACGTTTACGGCGTTCAGCGTGTGTTCTGGTCGGCATTGATCGTTAAATCGAGTCCTTAGTTGAAGCAAAGCGTAACATAAGTTTAGCTAGTCATCGCCACTTGAGTGCAGAACCGCGAGCGGTAGCGACCGGATGCCGGCATTCAGCCAGAGTAAAGATGATCCCACAAAACTTTCGATCCTCTCGTTGGGTGTAGCATCCGGTCGCTACCTCTCGCGGTTCCGCAAACTTTGCTCTTTTAGGGAACGACCCTTTATTGGTTATAGTGGAATCAACGAACATGGACGCAATAATTGTTACAAAACGAGGCGCGGATCGCATTCGCCGCGGACATCTTTGGATCTACCGCAGTGACGTGGTGGATCCGAATCAGGCGTCGGGCGGATCGATTGTTCGCGTTAAGGATGAACACCGCAATTTCATTGGCCAGGCTTTTTACAGCGACAGCTCGCAAATAGCGCTGCGGTTTTTGACGACGTCAGATAAGGCAATAGATCGGGATTGGTGGCGCACGCGGATTCGAGAGGCGGCGGCACGTCGGAAAGTTAGCCAGGAAACAAATGCTTATCGATTGATCTACTCCGAAGGCGATCTGCTTCCCTCTTTGATTGTCGATCGCTACGGCGATGTGTTGGTTCTACAAACACTCTCCCAGGGATCGGAAGCAATCAAGCCGCTGCTGGTGGAATTGCTGGCAGAAGAATTCGAGCCGCGCGCAATCATTGAGCGCAACGACGTGCGGGTGCGACAGCATGAAGGGTTGGAACTATTGACCGGAACGCTTTATGGCGAGGCGCCGGAAGAGTTTGAAATACTTCAGGACGGCATTCGCTTCATGGTCTCCCCTTTATCCGGGCAGAAGACGGGATCATTTCTCGACCAGCGTGAGAATCGCCTCGCAGCTCGCAGAGTAGGGCAAGGCCGCGCGCTCGACTGTTTTACGTTCAATGGCGCCTTCGCGCTGCAACTCGCCGGCGTTTGCGACAACGTAATCGGACTCGACATCTCCTCCGACGCAGTTGCAGCCGCCGAACGCAATGCGCAAATCAATAACATCAACAATGTTGAGTTTCGCGAGGCGAATGTTTTCGACGCGCTGCGCGAAATGGAAACCAATGACGAACGCTTCGACATCATCGTTTTGGACCCGCCGGCATTCGCTAAAAACCGGGCCAGTATTGCTCCCGCCGCGCGCGGCTACAAAGAGATCAACCTGCGCGCTATCAAATTACTGAATCCCGGCGGCGTGCTGGTTACCTGCACCTGCTCGTATCACATGTCGGAAGAATTGTTTTTGAAACTGATTGCCGAGGCGGCTAATGACTCACACCGGCGCGTGCAGGTGCTGGAAAAGAGAACGCAGGCGAGCGATCACCCGATTCTGTTTGGAGTCCCGGAGACTTACTACCTGAAGTGTGTGATTGCGCGGGTGGTTGATTGATTCCGATGAACTAACTCTGAGATGTTCCAGTGCGGACACTTTCGGCGAGACGCTTTGCATCGGGCAGTGCTTCCAGCGCACGCAGCACTTGCGGATCGCTATCGAGCAGCACGCGCGCGCCGGCGTCATTCGAAAAGCCGGCCGTAACAATCTCTTCGCGCAGCCGCAATTTCACAAAATCCAAGTCTGCCTCAAGTTGAGCAGTAGTCAACTGGGATTCAGCATCGGTGCGCACGAAGTTGCGAAAAGCTTCCAGCACCCGATCGTTGATCACATACTCTCCGGGCTTTGGGTTCCTTCCGTACCGAACGCTATCAACCTTATAGCCCTCGAGACCGGGAACCAGCCCAGCGGCCAGTTGCCGCGTAAACTGAAACGCAGCTTCGGCAATTCTGTTTCGCAGCGGCGAAAAGGTCAGGGGCTTAACGTCGATATCAGGCGTGATGCCGCCGCCGCCATAGAACACTCGGCCCGCCGCCGTCTTCACTGCGGGACCACTTGGGGGGTGCGGTGTGGGCGAAACCTGCGCCAGGGGTGAATCACTATTGCGAATGGATGGCGAGCCGGACGACTGTGGTCTAGCTTCATCCGCATCGTGACGAGTGTAATAGTCGTAAAGCGAGCCACTCGAATAATCGCGCTGCAAAGAGCGGCCATAGGGAGTGTAGTAACGCGCCGTCGTTAACGTCAGTCCAGTATTAAACGGCAACTGAAATACGTGTTGAACCAGGCCCTTGCCGAAACTCGTTTCACCCACGATCAAACCGCGACCGTGGTCCTGGATCGCGCCCGCAACAATCTCGGATGCCGACGCAGTGCCGCGATTGATCAAAATGACTAACGGCACATCTTCCGGATCTGATCCGCTTGATTTGTAAACTATGGGATCGTTGTATTCCGTGCGGCCCTTGACTGACACAACCACCTGGCCGCGCGGCAAGAATTCGCTGGCAACATCGATTGCCTGGTTAAGCAGGCCGCCCGGGTTGCCGCGCATATCCAGCACAAGCTGGCGCATGCCCTCTTTCTTTAACTTACCGATCGCCTCGCGCAACTCTTCATCGCTGGTGCTTTGGAAGCCGCCAGTTAGTCCAACATAACCCGTGCCCGGTCGCAGCATGTAGGCATTGCGTATTGACGGAAGCGGAACTGAATCGCGAATTATCGTAAACGTAAGTGCGGCTTCCGCCCCCGCACGATCAACTTTTATGGTAACTGGTTCGCCCCGTCCGCCGCGCACGTTTTTCGAAACTTGTTCGCTGCCCCAATCACGAGCGTCTTTGCCGTCGACCTCGAGGATACGATCTCCATAACGCAATCCAAGGCGACCGGCCGGCGTGCCTTCGACGGCCGACTGGATATAGACGCCGTCGCGATGGCCCACGATGGTTACGCCGATGCCGTAGAAGCGCGAATCCTGATCCTCTTTCAATTTTCTGAATTCGTTGTAAGGGAAATACATTGAATGCGGATCGAGCGTCGAAAGCATCCCCTGGATAGCAGCCTGGGTCGCCTTTTCGTAATCAATATCGCCGGCATAGCGGCCGGAGATTGTTTCGATCGCTTCGTTGTAATCCTTCTCAATGTCGTCGGCTTGCGCATAAGTGTCGGCGCCGCTGGTGGGCGTGCTATGACGAAAGCGCCGGGAGCGGCCAATCGTGCCGCCAACGAGCGCTGCAATCAGGACAATTGCGCAGGCAATAATGGCAAATCGCTTACTCATATCTAATTCTTAACCTGGAAAACCATGTAAACCATAGGAATCTTAACACAGGCGTACGGTTTTCTTCCGCCACCAGCGAACGGTCCGCGGTGTGGTATATTCGCGGCCAGAGCCACGCTCCTATCGAAACTAGCGCATGACCCTTTCCCTGTCCATTGTCGTTCCTGCCTACAATGAAGGTTCGCGCCTGGCAAAATCGTTGCGAAATATCATTTCCTATCTGCGCGAGTATCCGGCGGAGGGCGAGCTGATCGTGGTGGATGACGGCTCGACCGACAAGACGGCGGACACCGCGCGCCAAGAACTGGCGGCATCGCCAGATGTACGCGCGTCAGTCATCAGTTATAAATCGAATCTCGGAAAGGGACGGGCAGTCAGGTTGGGACTACTCGCTTCGCGGGGCGATATCGCCTTGTTTACCGACGCCGATCTGTCCACTCCAATCACTGAGACGCCAAAACTGGTCGATCCGATTGCTCGCAACGAATGCGACCTCGCGTTTGGATCCCGAGCGCTTGATCGGAGTCTGATTGGCGTGCATCAACCGTGGGCACGTGAGCAGGGCGGCCGCGTATTCAATTTGGCCGTGCGGGTTGCTACCGGTCTTCCCTTTTGGGACACCCAATGCGGCTTCAAGGCGTTCAACATGAAAGCTTGCCGGCCAATCATCGAAGGCGCAACCATCGATCGGTTCGGGTTTGATGTTGAGCTACTTTATGTAGCTTATCGCGCTGGTTTACGACTGAAGGAAATTCCGGTGCGTTGGGACCATGCTGAGGGCAGCAAAATTAGCTTCGCCAGCGATAGCGTGAAGATGTTGAGCGAAGTAGGAAAAATTCGCCAGCAAGCGCGCCGGGGAGTTTATGATCGGGCTATCAGTGAAGTACGCGCGTTACAATAGCTGGAAGTCCGGCATTCAGGTTTCAGATTGAACGTGTTAACTGCTGAACAATTCCGCGGCATCGTACTTCGGATGGACGGCGCCAGCGAAGGCGCGCACATGGGCCATCCTGACTTTCGCGTCAATGGTAAGATCTTTGCAACTTTGTACCCGGATGGCGAATCGGGCATGGTTAAATTAACGCCCGAGCAACAGCAAGAATTTATGCGCAGGAATTCAGTTGCATTTGTGCCGGCCAGCGGCGCTTGGGGACGACAGGGCTGCACAACCATGAAATTGGCAGCGCTGGATGAAGATATGCTGGGTGAGGCAATCACACTGGCATGGCAGAACACGAAAAAGCCGGGCGTTGCTAAGCGTAAAAAGAAAAAATGACTGCACGACTTAACGTGAACATCGATCACGTCGCCACTGTGCGCCAGGCCCGCCATGCACCTGAGCCGAGCGTGGTTGCTGCTGCAATGATTTGCGAGCAAGCTGGCGCGGACGGCATTACCGTCCACTTGCGCGGCGACCGGCGTCACATCCAGGACCACGACATTCGCGCATTGCGCCAGAGCGTAACCACATATTTCAACCTTGAGATGGCAGCAACCGAAGAGATGTTGAAGATTGCACTCGAGACGCAACCGGATGCGGTGACGCTCGTTCCGGAGAGTCCCGGTGAAGTAACTACTGAAGGTGGATTAAACGTTACCGGCAACATCGCGATTGTTCGCGCCGCGGTCAGCCGGCTGCGACAGGCCGGGATTCTCGCCAGTCTTTTTATCGATCCGGACACAAAACAGATTGAAGCCGCGCACGAAATAAACGCGCAGCAAATCGAGTTGTGCACCGCGCCTTATGCCGAGGCGACTATGGGTGCACGCGGCTTTCACGGCGAAGGCTCTTTACGGGTGGGTCAGGAATTGAGAAGACTGCGAGAAGCGGCGGCGTTGGGAATGCAATATGGCTTGTTAATCGCAGCGGGCCACGGACTGACGTATCGCAACGTCGGCGCGGTGGCGGCAATCTCCGACGTCACTGAATTCAACATCGGTCACAACATCATTGCGCATGCGGTGTTTGTGGGTTTGGAAAGGGCGGTCAGCGAAATGCGCGATACGATTTATCTCGGCGCCAGTGGTTAGAAGAAGTTTAGTTTCTCGAAAAGCCCGCTAGTTGCAGACGGACCACTGAGCGTTCGAGTTTAGCTCGGGCGGTTTCAAAATCCTCTTCCGTTCCGGTCCAGGACGTCAACTGCTTTTCAATGTGTTCACGGGCCAGACGCGCGCGCGCCGCATCAATTTCTTCCGGCCGTTCCGCCACTTCCGCCAACACTGAAACGGTATCGTCCTTCACCTCCACGAAGCCGCCGGAAACGTGAAGCTGCGAAGTCTTACCACCACTGGAATACGAAAGCACGCCGGTTTGCAGTTGTGAAATCAACGGCGTATGGCCCGGCAGAATACCGAGCTCGCCGCCCAATCCCGGTACCGTGACCATATCGACCGATTCCGAAAGCACGCGCCGTTCAGGTGTGACTACTTCAAGTTTCAGTTGAGCCATAAAAAGTGGCACAGACTTTAGTCTGTGTCCGAATCACAGGCTGAACCCTGTGCTACTACGATCGTCTTACCCTGTGACACAGACCTTAGGCTGCGTCCCAGCACAGGCTAAAGCCTATACCACTGCGGCGCTATTGCGCGATTGACTTGGCTTTTTCGACCGCTTCCTCGATGGTGCCTACCATGTAAAATGCCTGTTCCGGCAAGTCATCATGTTTGCCGTCAACGATCTCGCGGAACCCTCTGATTGTGTCTTCAAGCTTGACGTACTTTCCTTCCAGTCCAGTGAACTGCGCGGCAACGAAAAATGGTTGCGAGAAGAACCGCTGTACCCGGCGCGCGCGCGACACGATCAGCTTGTCTTCGTCCGACAATTCATCTAGTCCCAGAATCGCAATGATGTCCTGCAAATCCTTGTAACGTTGCAGCACGCGTTTCACGTCCTGCGCCGTCGCGTAATGCTCGGCGCCAATGATGCGAGGGTCGAGAATGCGCGAAGATGACGTCAACGGATCCACTGCCGGATAAATTCCCAACTCCACGATTTGTCGCGACAGCGCTGTTACTGCGTCAAGGTGAGCAAACGTGGTTGCGGGCGCGGGGTCAGTGTAGTCGTCAGCCGGAACGTAAACGGCTTGGATCGAAGTGATCGATCCTGTCTTTGTTGAGGTAATGCGTTCCTGCATCTCGCCCATTTCCGAAGCCAGGTTCGGCTGGTAACCCACCGCCGAGGGCATGCGTCCAAGCAGTGCCGAAACTTCTGAGCCTGCCTGAGTAAAGCGGAAGATGTTGTCGATAAATAGGAGCACGTCCAGGCCCTTATCGCGGAAATATTCAGCGACTGTCAGACCGGAAAGCGCCACGCGCAGACGAGCACCGGGAGGTTCAGTCATCTGTCCATAGATCAGAGCCACCTTCGACTGGCCCACCGCGTTCATGTCCACCTTCGTCATGTCAAACTCGCCGGTGTCATGAAAATGCTTGTTGAAAGCGTCGCCAAATTGGATAACCTGAGACTCGACCATCTCGCGCAGCAGGTCGTTTCCTTCGCGAGTTCGCTCACCTACACCCGCGAACACTGAAAAGCCGGAACGGGCTTTCGCGATGTTATTGATCAACTCCATCACGATAACTGTCTTGCCCACGCCCGCGCCGCCGAACAAACCAATCTTGCCGCCGCGCACAAACGGTTGAATCAGGTCGATGACCTTGATGCCCGTTTCAAACATCTGCAGTTCGGTTGACTGCTCTTCAAAGGTCGGGGCATGACGGTGGATGGGATAGCGTTCGGTATGTTTGACATCGCCGAGATTGTCGACGGGCTGGCCGATGACGTTCAGCACGCGGCCGAGTGTTCCTTCACCAACCGGCATCGTTATCGGGCCACCGGTATCGATGGCTTTCATGCCGCGGACCATGCCGTCGGTGGGCAACATCGAAACCGTGCGCACGCGTCCTTCGCCAAGATGCTGTTGCACTTCGGCAATGACATCGATTGGAGTTGGTACATCAAAACCTTCAGAAACAATTCGCAGCGCCTGGTAAATAGGCGGCAGATGTTTTTCAGGAAACTCGACGTCAACCACTGGGCCGATAATCTGAACGACGCGGCCGGCTGATTGCCCATCTCCATTAGCGTTTGCGCTAGACGTAGCCATACTTAATTCGACTCCTCTTTCATAGCCTGTAACGGCAGAAAAACTGGCAGGTTTAAAAGCCAGTCAAGATACCACAGCGCCGAAAGTTGCGCCAAGCGCGCCCTTAAATCTACTGAGGAGGTGGTTGCCGAAGTGCGAATCCGTAGCTGCAAACTCTCGCCAAGTTTGTGACTTTAAGGATTATTAGTTTTGGCTGACCAACCGCGATCAGTTCAAACGAAAACTCCTTTATGCTGCGATGGCCAACGCTTCCTTTCTCTCGATCGAGCGCCAAAATCGTTTGGACCTTGTTTTACGGCGCTTTTTGCTATGTAAAAATTGCGTATTGAATGTGTAAGGGACTTACCGTAATCTGTTTCTGCAGCATTCAAAGCTGCTTACCCCTCACTCACCGGAACATCGTTCCGTGCTTTTATCAGAATCGGACCCGAATCTGAGTCCGGGCTTTAGCGAGAATGTCTCTTGCAAGCCACGTGCGATCTGTTGTCAGCGGTACAAGCGGCCATGATTGCGCACCTCTTATCCTCCCAAACGCGCTCGTTAGTTAACTAAGCCACTTCCTAAATCAACCTAAGGAGACCTGCCTCGTGTCGAACCCTCGTGTGCTCTCGCGTTTCTCACGCGCGAATAAATATTCCAACCGCAGCTATTGGTTGCGTGCGGTGATGGTAATCACGGCGATTGCCGGCCTGGCTGCGCTGCCGTTCTATGGCCTTGCGCAGAATGATTCGATCAATCAAGTCTCCCGCTATCAATCTTCTTCAGACGGTTCCGCATTCCTCATTTACCAGGGCGCTAATGGCCAGACCGTTTGTCGCGATGCCACGCTTGCTGAGGGACGCGCTATCAACAACAGCGCCAGCTCTTACGGCTTTCATCAAATCAACCACCTCCGCAATAAGGCAGAGCTCGCCAGTGATGGTTCGGGTGAGGTCACAGCCGCCAACGGATTAACAATTGTCCTCAGGGCAAGCGCACAACTAGATCAAAACCCGCAGGCGAAGGCCGCGTTTATCGCTGCTGCTGCCAAATGGGAAGCACTAATAAAAGATCCTATAACCGTCGTTATCGACGTCGACTTTGGACCGACCGTCTTTGGAATTGCGTTTCCCAGTTCAAACACTCTTGGATTGACCGCCACTCAGGAGCTTTACTACGTGGGCAACTATTCCGACATACGTGGCCGGCTGGTCAGTCACGCTTCCAGTCCGTCGGAATCTGCCCTGGACAGCGCTCTGCCCGCCGGCGGTTTGCCGACAGATCTCGGTAATGCGAATACACTTTTCGTGGCCAGCCCGATATTGCGCGCGCTGGGCTCCATCAGTCCTGTTGCCAGTCCCGAAACTGAGCCATACGGTGGTGCACCGAAAATTGGCTTTAACTCCGCCTTTGGTTTTGACTTCGATCCGAGTGACGGGATAACCGGTAACCGAACCGACTTTGATGCGGTTGCCGTTCACGAGATTGGACACGTGCTGGGTATCGGCTCGGAGGTTGGTGTTCGCGAATTGGACCCGTCGCAACCAGTGTTTGCCACTGTCTGGGATCTGTTTCGCTTCCGGCCCGGTACCGCAAACCTGAACACATTCGGTACGGCCCAGCGAATCCTTTCCTCCGGTGGTTCGCAAGTTCAATTCAATGGTGGATCGGAACTTGGCCTTTCCACGGGACGGCCCGATGGTAGTGGCGGAGACGGTAATCAAGCCAGTCACTGGCGCGATGATGGGAACGTAAGTGCAAATTACATTGGCATCATGGATCCGAGCATCATGCGCAATACGCGCCAAACGATGACCGCGAATGACATGAACCTCATGGATTCGCTGGGTTACACGATTGATGCTCTTCCCACTCCGACTCCCACGCCAACACCGACAGTGAATACTGTTCAATTTACCAGCGGCACCGCCAGTGCCACTGAGACATTGGGCACCACGACTAAAGTTGATCTGCTTGTGACGCGTACGGGTAACGCATCGGGCGCGGCCACCGTCGATTATGCAACGACCGACGGCACCGCCAGCGAACGGTCTGACTACATGGCCTCGCTGGGAACGTTACGATTTGCTGCCGGCGAGACTTCCAAGACTGTTACTGTCTTTATCGTCGATGATCGCTATGGCGAAACGCCGGAAATGTTCAACTTGACCCTGAGCAACCCCCTCGGGTGCACGCTCGGATCGCCCGCGGCAGTTGCAGTAACTATTAACAGTAACGAGTCAGTTAGCGGAGCTAATCCGCTGAATGACGCCACGTTTGATACCGACTTCTTCGTCCGTCAACAATATCTCGATTTCTTAAATCGCGAAGCCGACGCTGGCGGCCTGGCTTATTGGAAGAACCAAATCGATCAATGCGCTGATGCTGCCTGCCGCGATATTAAACGCGTAAACGTGAGTGCGGCTTTCTTCCTTTCCATAGAATTTCAGCAGACAGGTTACCTCGTCTACAAAACCTATCAGGCTGCCTTGAATTCCGGCGAGACGTTAAGATTCCGGCAGTTTTTGCCCGACACCCAGGAGATTGGCCGTGGAGTTGTTTTTGGTCAACCTGGTGCTGGTCAATTGCTCGACCAAAACAAGCAGCGCTTTTTCAACGACTTCGTACAACGGACATCTTTCGTTACGGCTTATCCTGGTTCAATGTCCGCGGCGCAGTTTGTCGACAAGCTCAACAGCAACACTTTTGATCCGCGCAACCCGGGCTCCGGCGGAGCGCTAACGCAAAGTGAGCGAGACGCACTAGTCAGCCAACTCTCAGCCGATTCTTCATCAGTGAGCCTGCGCGCCCAAGTGCTGAGATCTATAGCTGAAAACTCAATGTTCAGCACTCGCCAGTCAAACAAGGCATTTGTTTTGATGCAATACTTCGGTTACATGCGCCGGAGTCCGAACGATGCGCCGGACACTGACTTCGGCGGCTACAATTTCTGGCTCGGCAAGCTCAACCAATTCGATGGCAACTTTGTTAACGCTGAGATGGTCAAGGCGTTTCTGGTCTCCTTCGAATATCAACTGCGTTTCGCGCCCTGATTGCGGATCCAGCCAACAGAAAAGCCCTGCCGTTTTTATTAAGCGGCAGGGCAATTTTCTTTTCGGCTGACGAGTGAGTTACAACTTTTCTTCGGGGTCAATTCTAATTTTCATTCGCTGTAAGACCTGAACGTCTTCATCTGTCAGGTCAAGGGTCGCATCGCCACCTTCTCCGTTTTCTTCGCCGGCGTGAGGTCGCAAACCGATTTCCAGTCGCAAAGTTAGTTCCATTTCATAGCCTGCGTCTCTTAGCCGCTCGATCGCTTCAGCAACCTTCGACGAGTTCTCAACCGATTCGTTGATGGCCGTCCCGATCTCGCGAACAATTTCTTTTGCGTCGTCGTCTATTTCCAAAGCTGCACAGCCCTTCGGCAAAACTCAACCAACCATTCATGCTGTTGTGTTGTTGTCACATGCTACGCGACCATATGGAGAGGGTCAACACACAACTTTCCGACGTCTCGCTTCGCGCGGGAAGCTTGGCAAACACGTCAGACAGACATTCCTATTGTAGAAAGCCTGGATTTTCTAACTATCATTTTCATTTTCATTTTCCATTTCAGAAACTGCCCCGACGCTTAAACGTCAGATAAAAATGGAAGTATTTGGAGAAGTGGGGGCTTTAAGGTTGAACTCTGCACCCCGCTCCACTACTCTTGGGTTGAACACCCCCGCGTTAGCTTAAGAATTATATGAGAGAGGAGTTTTTCTATGCCTGAAGTTGGAGAAACCGCTCCGGATTTCGAGTTGCCAAGTCATTTGGAAAAGGGAAAGAAGGTAAAGCTCTCGGATTTCCGCGGCAAAAACAATGTGGTGCTGGCGTTTTATCCGCTGGCCTGGACGCCTGTCTGAACGGCGCAGATGCCTGCGTACGAGGCCGACCTCGAACGCTTTCAAGGCTATGATGCCCAGGTGCTGGGTATTTCAGTTGACAGCGTGCCGTGTAACACCGCGTGGGCCAAGAGCCTCGGTTCCTTGTCCTACGATCTCTTGAGCGACTTTCATCCGAAAGGAGAGGTCGCAAAACAATACGGCGCCTATCGCGACAGCGATGGCATAAGCGAGCGTGCTCTTTTCATTATCAATAAGGAAGGCAAACTCGCTTACAAAGATATTCACAACATTGCAGACCAACCAGACAATGAAGACTTGTTTGAAGTTTTGAGGAAACTGTAAAGCTAGAGGGTCGGATGTCAGAGGTCAGAGGTCAAATGCAGACTTCTGACCTCCGATCTCTGACCTCTGACCTCTGATTATGTCTTTCTCGAGAAAATGCGTTCCCTTTACACCGTTTGATGGTGAGCTAGCGAAGAGCACTGTGGCATTAGTCACCGCTGGAGGCGTTCATCTCAAAGACCAGGAGGCATTCAATATAGCCGATGAGCTTGGCGATCTGACTTATCGCGTAATTCCGGAGGACGTCGATGCGGCTGACCTGGTGGTTACACATCATCATTACGACCACAGCGATGCGGACAAAGATATTAATGTCGTGTTCCCGATTGACGTGCTTCGGGATCTTCAGCACGAAGGTTTCATTCGCGGAATCGCAAAGAAGCACGTCGGCTATATGGGCTATACCATGCAGCTCAAAGCAATGTACGAAGGAACCGCACGTGAAATCGCCAACGAGATCGACAAAGGGTCGCGCGCCGATGTGGTAGTTCTAACGGGTGGTTGACCAAGCGTTTGTCACCGCACGGTCGTAGCGGTTCAGCGGGAAATTGAGATGAGAGGCATACCAACAGTTTTGATAACGGTGAGCCCTGAAGTCTCGGCGCAAATGCGGCCGCCACGCGCTCTTTATCCAAACGGATTTAAGATCGGCAACAGTTTGGGAAAGCCTAATATGCGCGAACTGCAGTTAAAGGTCTTGCGTGATGCCTTATCGTTGCTGGCGGAAGACACGCGACCCGGGAAAATCGTTACGCGCGATTATCCTGAGTACGGTGAATATCATGAACCCCCGCGAGTGAAGACATAGTTTCGAGTTCAGAGTTTCGAGTTTCGAGTTCACGATCCCCTTAGGTAAACTCTGAATCAATTCACGCTAGCACTCGACTTTGATCTGATGGTGGCTGACGCCTTTAACTCGAAACTCGAAACTCGAAACTTTTATTAACTTATGCCTGACACGATTGGAATATTAACCGGTGGTGGCGATGCTCCCGGACTAAACGCTGTGATTCGCGCAGTCGTAACTACGGCTACCGGGCAATACGGCATGAATGTCATCGGCATCGAAGATGGCTTTGAAGGATTGTTAGGCGAAACCCACACGCGACAGTTAACCACGGCGGATGTCAGGGGGTTACTGCCGCGCGGCGGCACGATTCTCGGTACGCGCAATCGCGGCAGGTTTGTCGAGCGCGCTGCCAACGGAGTTTCCCAAAAAGTCGAAAGTCTCTACCTCGAAGCAGTGGACAACGTACGGCGCCTGGGCATTGACGCGATAGTAGTGTTGGGCGGGGAGGGCACCCTGACGATCGCCCACGAGTTTGGCAGGTTTGGTATTCCCGTAGTCGGCGTTCCTAAGACGATTGACAACGATCTCGCTTGTACAGAACTGACGTTTGGTTTTATCACTGCACTGGATATTGCTACCGACGCGCTCGATCGCCTGCACACTACCGCAGAGTCACACGACCGCGTGATGATCCTGGAAGTTATGGGTCGTAACGCCGGTTGGATTGCATTACACTCAGGCATTGCCGGTGGCGCCGACGTAATTCTCATTCCCGAGATTCCTTTTACAATGCAGTCGGTGGCCGACAGAATTCGCGCGCGCGACGAGGCTGGTTCCAACTTTAGTATTATTGTCGCTGCTGAGGGTGCGATTGAAACAGGCCACGACTTGATTTACCAGGACACGGGCGACCCTCATCATGCACCGCGGCTAGGCGGGATCGGCGCTTATTGTCAACACGAACTGGAAGCGCTAACCGGGAAAGAGGCGCGCTGTGTTGTGTTGGGCCACCTGCAACGTGGCGGCAGACCGAACGCTTTCGATCGCATGTTGGCAACAAACTATGGCTCGTGTGCGGTGCGCGCAATCGTCGAGGGCAAACAAGGAGTAATGGTGGCGCTTCAGGCTGGCGATGTAATCACTGTCCCCATCTCTCAGGCGATTGCCAACGTGAAGACAGTGCCGGCCAATGGGCAACTGGTGCGTACGGCTCGCGACACGGGTATTTCCTTCGGCGCACCCGATGAAGCGCAACATCACCGGCCACATAGCGAAAGTGGCGAGCCTGTCTCATCTTGCCGCTAACAGCAACGATAAAGTGAGCAACTAAATTGTCAGTAGAAATTAAGCAAAGATTACAGGGCGAACTTGACGAACTCGAATCCGAGTTGCGAGTTCATCTCCCCAAAGAAATCAAGCGCGCGTTGGAGTTTGGCGATCTGCGGGAGAATTCGGAGTATCGTGCAGCTCTCGACCGGCAAAACGTGGTGAAAGCCCGCATCGTCGAATTGCGCCAGCGCATTAGTGAAATCTCCTCAATCGATCTCTCAAAGATATCTCGAGATAAGGCGGGTTATGGCTCTACGCTGCTTCTGTTTGATTCTGAAAAAGATGAGGAAGTCACTTACCGGCTGGTCACGCCGGAAGAGAGTGATCCCCAGAACGGTTTAATCTCCACCACCTCGCCCGTAGGCAAAAGTCTAATGGGCAAGGAGGAAGGCGATGAAGTTGTTGTGCGCACCCCTGCCGGCGCGCGCAATTTCGAAGTGAGACACCTGACCACTATTCACACTGAAATGGAAAACAAAGGTTGACCTTCGCGGTCGCATCATTACCTCCAAACCTTGCGCCGGTTTACACCCACACCTAAACTTCCGTCTTGTTTTAAGAAAAGCTGTAATGATCGTAAAGTATTGGGCATAATATTCCTTTGGAGAACCTGACCTAATGTTTGTGAACGGTATTGGCCGCGGCGCGCAGAGAATCATCGATGCGATGGTGCGCTGGCTTGCCTACGGCCACATCAATCCAAACATTCTAACCGTCATTGGGGTGGCCATAAATGTCGGCTCGGGCCTGCTGTTTGGGCTCGGATACTTTTTTTCCGCGGGCATAGTTCTTATAGTCGCCAACCTTTTTGACATGCTGGACGGCCAGGTGGCGCGGCTTTCCGGCAGAGTAACCCGTTTCGGCGGCTTCCTGGATTCATCGCTTGACAGGCTTTCCGACATGGTCGCATTTGTCGGCTTGATGGTTTTTTACGCCCGCGATACTCAGTTTCACTCAACTCTTAACGTTTTTCTTGCGGGCGCAGGACTAATGGGGTCGGTTATGGTAAGCTACGCGAGCGCCCGGGCGGAGAGTCTGATTCCTAAATGTGACGTTGGGTTCTTGCGGCGTCCCGAGCGGGTGGTTCTTTTGATTATCGGCGCCCTGAGCACTCATTCCGGTTCGAGCAACTTCTTCGCTAATCGAATGCCGGCAGTACTGTGGGTACTCGCGATAGGTTCTTATTGGACCTTCGCGCACCGGATGTATCACACCTGGTATGAGTTGAACAAAGCGCCTATTAATTCTGCAACTGACGAATCGCAAGCGCCGATTTCCGCATCCAACACCGGGCCTGAACGACGAGCTGAGCAGCCACTGGTACATAAGGCTGGTTAACCCGTCAACCCGAAACGACCAACTGATATCCAGCTATAGGTATTGAGGTACAAAACACTCGTGACAATCTGCCCCTGTTGTGGTTTTCGATCCGACGCTGAACTGAGTGCCGGCTGCGCCGCTTGTGGCGCGCGCCCGGTCGGTGAAGCACTTCCCAAACCTGAACATGAACTGCCTTCCTACGGGCGCTCGCTGGTGCTGAGCGTTACGGGGACCTTGTTCGTTCTGGTGTTTCTGACGCAAACCTTTTCAGCCCTATCCCAGTTTTCGGCCCGAGGCGCCAAGTCTAATCTGGCGTTCTTGACGATGATCCCTTTCGATCCTTTGTCATGGCTCGCGGCGGGTGAAACAGCAGCCTGGCGTCTGAAATGGGCCGTCATTCCCTTAACTATTTTTGTTCTGTGGTTCAGCCGCAAACTTTATCAATCGATATCTAATTCGCCTGATCGCTTCTGCGGCCTGCGTTATGCTCGCCGCGGCCTGTTTGCTTCCGCAGCTGTTCCCCTTGTCATTCTGATTCTGATTGGCGTGACTGTGCCGGAACGTTTACGCGCGCGCCAGCTGGGAATTGAAGCGGGACTTAATGCGCAGGCTTATCGTATCGATAGAGCATTTGTTGAATATCGCGAGAAGTTCGGAAGTTTGCCGGACAATATGAGCGATCTCAGCCGTCTTCCTGACGATGACAACACGCTTACCGCTGCTTTGCAGAATCTTGATGTTTCCGGATACCGGCCCAGTGCCGAGCTGGCAGCAGTGCCTAAGCAGAAGCCGCAAACGCTCCGGGGTGCTGCTATTCGCAATGCCTCGATTGCCGGCGCGGATGACGCGATTACCGAACGGCTGTCGTTTACCAATTACGAGCTTCTCTTGCCGGGCGCAGATAGGCAACTAGGCACCGAAGACGATCTAATCCTTCGCGATGGCGTAGTTCACAAAGCGTCTGAAGCCACCCGTCGCTTGGGGAGCACAACTTTAATCAAGACGCCAAAACGATAAATTTATCTTTGGAACCAATTGGATGGGCGGGCCTGCGTGCCCGCCCTTTGTGTTTGTGTATGACTGGAAAGCGCACGTCGCGGCCCTGCTGCGATTTCGATGCCAACCCGCAATCAACGATAATAATGGTAAATTCTTTCTGACTTCTGACTTCTGACTTCTGGGCGCATGATCCGAAAAATTCTAATTGCCAATCGCGGTGAGATCGCCGTCCGCATAATTCGCGCCTGTCGCGATCTGAATATCTCGCCGGTGGCGGTTTATTCAGAGGCGGATAGTACGGCGGTCCATGTGGGACTCTGCGCTGAAGCGATCTGCATTGGACCCGCCCCCTCTGTCGAAAGCTATCTCGACATTTCAAAAATCATTGACGCGGCAAAGAAGACCGGCGCGGACGCGATTCATCCCGGTTATGGTTTTCTTGCCGAAAATGCTGACTTTGCAGCAGCCGTTGCCGCGGCTGGATTGATATTTATTGGCCCGGGCGTGGAAGCGATGCGGGTAATGGGTTCCAAGACAAGCGCTCGCAGTGCAGCAGTGGACGCGGGCGTTCCAATCGTTCCCGGTACCGTGGCACCGTTGAATTCTTTTGCAGACGCCGAAGCAACCGCAAAACAATTTGGTTATCCGGTAATGCTTAAAGCATCTGCGGGAGGCGGCGGCAAAGGCATGCGGTTGGTCACAACCCCGGGAGAGCTGCGGTCGGCTTTTGCTAATGCCAAATCAGAAGCAGCGTCAGCGTTCGGCGATTCCGCAGTCTACCTGGAGAAAGCAATCGACCGGCCGCGTCATATTGAAATTCAGATCGTCGGCGACAAGCACGGTAATGTGGTCCACTTGGGAGAGCGCGAATGCTCAATTCAGCGGCGCCATCAGAAGGTGGTTGAAGAGTGCCCATCGCCAATCAACGATCCTTCACTGCGCGAGCAAATGGGTGCGGCTGCCGTTCAACTGGCGCGTGCTGTGAATTATGTGGGCGCAGGCACGGTGGAGTTTCTGGTAGCCGCCGCCACCCGCGAATTTTTTTTCCTCGAGATGAACACCCGTTTACAAGTTGAGCATCCGGTGACCGAATTGGTGACCGGCATCGATATTGTGCGCGAACAGATTACCGTTGCTGATGGCGCGCCGCTTTCGTTTACGCAGCAGCAGGTTGATTGGCGCGGGCACGCGATCGAGTGCCGCGTTTACGCCGAAGATCCGGAGAATAATTTCTTTCCTTCACCGGGAAAAATCAGTCATTTGCGAATTCCTGACGGTCCGGGTATCCGCGACGACAGCGGTGTTGAAATCAACTCGGAAGTTTCGATTCATTACGACCCCATGATTTCAAAGCTGGCGGCCTGGGGCAGCACTCGAGAAGAGGCCATCGATCGCTTGCGGCGCGCGCTTGATGAATACGAAGTGGGTGGCATCAAGACGACGCTTCCCTTCTTCCGCGAGATCGTTCGCGACGAAGAATTCATCGCCGCCCGATTAGATACCGGATTCATTGGGCGTTTTAACGAGCGACGTGAAGGAGGGCGCGCAGCTGCTTCTGGGAATGTTGAACGGCAGACGTTACAGGACATCGCGCTGATTGCGGCCGCCGTTCATCACGCGCGATCACAAAAAGAGGCTTCTTCGAGGCCGGTGACCGAAGGTGGTCAAAGTCGTTGGAAGATGGCGGGACGTACAGCCTTGCTAGTTGAAAGGACCGCAACGCGGGACAGAAAGCTGAAGAAGTAGAGATTGAATTTTATTTTGCCGACTTCGCTGGGTGACAAACCGAGTGCTTTAAAGACGAATGTTGACTTCGCTATGAAACTAAAAGCAAAAGTATCAGGTGAAGACCACGAAGTTTCATTGAATCTCCACGCGAACAAGGCAACTGCTGAGATCGATGGAAGAGGTTACGAAGTTGAGGTGCGTCCGTTGGCTCGAGGTGAATATCTTTTGCTGCACGGTACCTCGGTCTACAAATGCCGAGTTCTAAGCAAAGACACCGCGCGCGCCTCTTTTGAAGTTAATCTTCAAGGTCACTCCTACGACATCACGATCTCGGATCCGAGGCGCCTTGGCCGCGGCCAGGCGGGCGGGTTACACGATCATGGTGCGGCGGAAATCATTTCGCCGATGCCCGGCAAGGTGGTGCGCGTGCTGGTCAAGGCCGGGGCAAAGGTTGCAGCAGGCGCGGGAATCATCGTCGTAGAGGCGATGAAGATGCAAAACGAAATGAAAGCGCCAAAGGCAGGGGTAGTTTTTTTAATCAATGCCGAAGAGGGCGCGACAGTAAACGCAGGTGATGTGCTGGCGGTGATCGAATAAGGGATGAAAGCGGAAAGATGAAGGACATCCTAAAGGATGAAGGCGGAAGGATGAAGGATGAAACGAAGCCCACTGGCGTGTCGCGGGGATCATACTCATCCTTCATCCCTCATCCTTCATCCTTCCGCGCCCTCCTCTGGGACATCGATGGCACGCTGATGCGCTCTGTCCGCGCCGGTTCATTCAAGGACTACACCATTCCCATGTTGGAAGAAGTTTTCGGGACGGCCGGACGTTTGCCGGAGATGAGAGTTTCGGGAATGACCGACTTGCAGATCGTCGGCGAGGCTCTGAAACACGAAGGCTTCACGCATGAACACATCCGCGAGCGCGTGGACGACTTGTGCGAGAGCTACATGAAAGCAATGCGCAAGTTTACCGGCAACGGTGACCAGGTATTTGAAGTTTTACCTGGAGTGCGCGAGGCGCTGCAAGTGGTGCACGATCATCCGCGCTATCAGTCCGCACTAGTCACCGGCAACATCGAGCCAGCCGCGTGGTTGAAGATGGAGATTGTCGAATTGGCGGAATTCTTCACGCTACCCGGCGCGTTTGGCGATGAATCGCACGACCGCCGCGATCTTCCTGCGCTCGCCGCAGACCGGATCCGCAAACATCTGCAAATGGATCTCGCACCCGAACAATTCATCGTCATTGGTGACACGCCGAATGACATTGAATGCGCTAAACATTTCGGCGCGCGCTCGTTGGCGGTTGATACGGGAAGGTTTTATACAACCAACGATCTGATCGCGTGCCAACCCGATGCGCTTCTGCCGGACCTTACAGATCTTGATCTCATTATGCGAACGTTCGCTAAGTTATAAATATCATCACAACCGGATGGGCCGTGTGTAGCGGCCTCCGTACGCCGAAGGCGTTAGATTACTTACCCTCGGTCTACAAGCCCTCCCACAAATCTTTGAACCCTGAAAGTGTTCAATACCGCCGGTCACCCCAATGGCTTTCAATTCCACTCCACCATCAATCGCTCAACATGGATCTTCGTTGTATCGAGCAGCGGCATACCATTGTGCAGTTCATCTTTCAGCAACAACGGCAACTCAGTGCCACCCAGAATTAAGGCTTCGATACCCTCTCGCGCTTTCAGCTCATCTGCGATTGCCAGCAAACGTTCACGCGTTTCCGGCAGAAAGAGATTATTGAGCAGCTCGCCAATGTACTTTTCATGAATGTAGCTCTGTTCTTCTTCGTTCGGAGTAACCAGCGCCATACCGGCGCGTGAAAATACTTCCGGGTAAAATTTTCCGTGCATTGTAAAGCCAGTGCCAAACAAGCCCACCCTTTTCAAGTCCAGCGCCTGAACCTTTTCGCTCGTCGCTTCGACAATACTAACCAGCGGAATACGAGAACGCCGCTGCACTTCATCAAAAACAATATGCGGCGTGTTCGCAGTAAAGGCCGCGAAGTCAGCACCGGCAGCAGCGAGTCGCTCAACCGCGCCCGCGAGTTCCTGCGCAAATTCGTCCAATTTGTTCGCATTCATGAGCGCCAGCAGGAGCTTGAGGTTCACGCTGTTGATGATGATCGAAGGGTAGTTGCCGTCTTGCTGCTCGCGGTACGCTTCAATAAGCAGCCGGTAATATTCAATCGTCGATTCCGGACCAGTGCCACCAATGAGGCCAAGTGTTTTCATATCAGCGGATTTTAGCAGGAATAACTTGCCTCCGATTAACGCGGATCGGCGCGGATAAGCAAGAACAAATTTACAGACCAGCGGCGAACTATCGAAGCTAGATCCGGTGGAAACCTTTAAGAATGTCGCGGGTGGCGAGACGGAGAATGACCGGGCGGCCGTGCGGGCACGTTGTTGGTGAAGAGGTTTTCAAAAGTCGATCAATCAGCCAGTGCATCTTCTCCGGCGTCAGCGGCATGTTCACTTTGATCGCTGCATGACAAGCTAACGAGGCCGCAATGTCATCGCGCAAAGTCTCGCGCGCGCTTCCCTTCTTCTCTGCGTCAACCGTGTCCAGGATTTCGGCCAGCAGGTTACGCGCTTCGCCCGCAGGCAAATCGGCGGGCGTGGCTTTTATCGCCACAGTGCGCCCGGACAAACGCATCAATTCAAAACCGTAACTCTCCAGTTCGACTGCGACTGAATCAAACACCGCGGCCTGGGCCGGCGTTAGATCAAAAGTTTCGGGAATCAATAGCTGCTGCGACTCTGACGTGCGCGTGGATTCCAGCGCGCGATACTTGTCGAACAGAATTCGCTCATGGGCCACGTGCTGATCGATTAGCAGTAACCCTTCATCGTCGGTGGCAATGATGAAGCTTTCATCCAGCTGGCCCAGCGGACGAATGTTGGTTGATAACGATTCGACCAGGACTTCTCGCGCAAACTTGTCCGCGGAATTAAGAGGTGGCAACGACGACACGCCCGCTGAGGCGAGCGGTTCTGACACTGCTGCTGCCGTCTGCTCCTGCTGACTCGGCGTCACATCAGTCTCAATCAACGCCTCCGGGCTCAGTGTTTGCCCAGCCAATTCCTGCCGCATGATCGCATCCAGATCGCGCGCAGTGTCAGATTTTTTCGCTTCAGATACTGATTCATGCAGCAACAAATCTTCGTCCTGCATGGAATAGTCAACGAAGTCGATGCGTGATTGCGATGCGGCTTCGCTGCCACCCGAACCGGCGAAACTGGAAATACTTCCCGGAGATAATGGATTAAGTGCAGAGGTGTTAATAGAAGTCTGACTTGCGGCCGCCGACATGGTGCTAACAGACGGATCCGGATCAGTTTGATTGAAAGCTGCTTCCTGCTGAGCCTCGGGGCGAACAAAGCCTGCGCTTGCCAACCCGGAACGCACCGCTTCGCGCACAGCCTCGGCGACGGCGGCAGCGCGCCGAAATCTTACTTCCGTTTTCGCCGGATGGACGTTGACGTCAACTTCTTCGAGCGGAGTTTCAATAAACAACAGAGCGGCGGGATAGACCCCATGCGGCAGCACGGCCCGATAACCTTCCGAAAGCGCGTGAGAAATTAGCCGGTCTCTGACGAACCTGCCGTTTACAAACAGGTACTGCGCATCGCGCGAGCTGCGCCGGTCACGCGGGGCGGAAACGAAGCCAATCACGCGCGCCACTTGCGGATTGCCGCCATTGACTGCAAGCAAGTTATCAAGAAAGTCTGCGCCAAAAATCTGATACGCGCGCTCGCGCAAGTCCTTAGCAGGTGCTGCGCGTAAAACTTCGCGGCCGTTGTTAGTCAGGGTTAGGGCGATTTCCGGATGGGCCAGGGCGTAGTGGGTTACCAGATTGGTTAGGTGAAAACTTTCAGTCGCTTCCGAGCGCAGAAATTTACGGCGCGCCGGCACGTTGAAGAAAAGGTCGCGCACTGTGATGGTCGTACCACGCGGGTGTGCCGCATCCTTCACATCGCGCATTTTTCCGCCTTCAATAACAACACGCGTGGCTGCGTTTGCAGCTTCCGTTTTCGTAGTCAGCTCGACGCGGGCGACGGAGGCGATCGAAGCCAGGGCCTCGCCGCGAAACCCGAGGGTCGCGATGGCAGCGAGATCCTCCGACTTGCTGATCTTGGAAGTGGCATGTCGTTCAAAAGCGAGCACCGCATCGTCGCGCACCATGCCCTCGCCGTTGTCGGAAACTTTCAGCAGACGTCGGCCGCCGCTCTCAACATCCAGCGTGATGCTGGTGGCGCCGGCATCAATCGCATTCTCAATCAGCTCTTTGGCAACCGACGCGGGCCGCTCAACGACTTCGCCGGCTGCGATTTGATTTGCAAGATGGTCGGGAAGGACGCGGATTTTGGACATAGCGATAGATTCTAGATACTAGATGCTGGATGCTAGTCGTTTGCTGAATTTCTGACAGATCGCATCAGTCCATTCAAGATGCGACCTACCTCGTCAAGTTGCCCGCGCAATGCTTCATGTATCTCAAGACTCAGAAAGCCAAGTCGAGTAGCTGATTCTAAATGAGTGTCAAGTTCCCAAAGCGAGCCCCTAGCGTTAGAGAGAAAATATAGAAATTCTTTTGTGAGTCTTCGGCCTTGTCCTTCGGCGATGTTTGCCGGGATGGAAGTAACTGCTCGGCGGATCTGACTCGTGAGACCGTACCTCTCTTCGATTGGGAACCGCTCCGTCGCGCGGTAAACGCTGACAACCAGATCCATTCCTTTCTGCCAAACGATCAAGTCTCGATGACTTTTTATCACGGCCTTGGCTGAAGCGTTCGTCTCTTGCATCTAACATCTAGCATCTAGCATCTAGCATCTTTCAAAGGTAAACAATCTGATGCTCATTCGATCCAATATTGATCGCATTGTAGATCCACTCGATGACGTAACGGCCGTGGCGGGCGAGCAGTGAAGTGATGTTGATATGGCGCTCCTGCAATTCTTTGTTGGGGTAGAGTTGATCGAAGGCGCGTTGCAGTTGCCGGTGGGCGGCTTCGTCGCGCGTCATCTGGGCGCGGTGAAAACGCGTGCGCAGTCCTTCAAGTTGATAGTTGATCTTGCGCCTGCCGGTTTCCAATGCGTCCGCTAACGTTGGGTCTATCGTGCGCAGTTGTTCCCTCAGTTTGTCGAGCTCGCTGTTAACCGATTGTTCCGTGACCCCGAAAGTCTTCGCCGTCGCTGCGCCCAAATGTTCCTCAACCACGCGCGCCAGCACATTTTCCGCACCGGCAAACAGATCCGCTAGTTCCAATCCATAACGCTCGAGCACGCGGCCGGTATGGGATTCAATCATAGTCAGACTGGCGCGCGGCAGAATCGGCGTCGCTGGTCTTTCCAGGATTCGATAAACCTCGGCCGTCTGCGCGAAGTAAGCAATCTCGGCGGCGCCGCCGTAATACGCAATGCTTGGCAACAAATAATCCTGGACCACCGCGCGCAACGTAACGTTTGGACTGAACCGCTCGGGCTGGGCTAGCGCCATTTGTGCCAGCTCGTCGGCGCTATAAGCTTCATCGCTATTCTTAGTGGTGTACTTTCCGGCGGCAGTGCGCACGAGGGCATGCCGGGCGCCGCCCGTGTCATGCAGGAAAAGCGGAAACGAATTCTCCGAAGGCGTCACCTGGGCGTGATAGCCTGCTTTTACCAGCCGCTTGCTGCGCGTTTCAATGGCCGTGGCAATCTCGTGAGCACGCGTCGCCGCCTGCGAATACAACGGAGCCGCTAATTTCTTCAGCCGCGGATCAAGCGGATCGAGAAATATCAATCCGTGATTGCCTAATAACGCAGTCATCATGCGGGCAAAAGCCTCGCTGTAGGAACGGCCGGGCCGCCACGCGTCGCGCACTACTGCTTCGAGATCTGGAGTGAATTCGGAAACGGGAAGCAGCTCCAGCAATTGATCCACCACCGTATTGATCGAATCGTTGATCGCAACGCGGCCAACAGGTTGTCCTTCATGGTGTAACTCCAGCGGAACTTCGACGTGTGCGAGGCGGCAATCGCGTCCGATGAATTCAGCCTTGGCGACTTCAGGAAAGTCGTGGTCCTCGGTGGCGATCCAGAAGACAGGAACAGTTTTCGTGTTGCGCTGCGTCAAACAACCCGCCAGTTTCACAGCCGACAGCGCTTTGTAGATTGTGTAGAGCGGGCCGGTAAACAAACCTGCCTGCTGGCCCGATACGGCCGCAAGACAATCCGCGTCACGCAGCAGTTCGATGTTTTTGAGGGTGGCTTCGCCGGCGCCCCACGCGGCATTCATATCCAGCAACGCGTTGCAAAGTTGATTACGGTCGCTTTGATAAGTGGCGAGAACTTCAGGTGCGCGCGCCGGCAGCTCATGATGGAACTTAACGGCTGAAGGATAAAACTCTCTAAGCGCCAGCGGATCGCGCAGGTAATCCAGAAACAGCCGCGACTGTTGCGGGATAGTCTCAAACGACAGACTCTCTACGCGCAGTCCGGATTCTTCAGGGGTGCTGTAACAGGCAGGTTCGGCAGTACTCAAGTTTCTTTGCTCCTAGAGGAAGCATTTTACGCGGGAGACGTCGCTTCGACCAGCAGAGCTTGTTGGGCGACCTCGAAACAACGTCGAATTTCGGCACACGCTTCATCATCAACCGCGCGCAAAGGAGCGCGCACATGACCGCCCGCATAACCGGTCATATCGAGCGCTGCTTTCAGACCTCCAAGGCCGAAGCGGGTCGTGACTGCCGCGGCCAGCGGGGTTAGCGCGCTTTGCAAACGCTCACTGCGTTCATTGTCACCTGATTTCCCTGCACGGAGAATCTCCAAACACAGTTCGGGAGTGACACAGCCGACGGCAAGGATGGCGCCGCATGCTCCGGCGCCCAACGCTTCGCGCAAAACTGTTCCATTCCCGGTGAGCACCGCGAAATCATTTTGCACAAGCTGAATTGTCTCAGTTAACGCCGCAATGTCATTAGAGCTATCTTTTATTCCAATGATGTTCGGATGCTGACTCAGCTTCGCTGCAGTAATGGGTTCAATCTTGATTCCGGTCAGCGCTGGCATGGAATAAAGAATCAGCGGAACTGCAGACGCGTCAGCCACGGCGGTATAGTGGTCCACGAGGGCAGCTTGAGTGATAGCGGCGCGGTAAAAATGCGGGGTGATGACAAGAACTGCATCCGCTTTCAGTGCCCCGGTAATCCGCTGGATCTCCTGAATCGTGCCGCGCGTGCTTTGTTGGCCCACTCCAGCGATGAATAACATATCCGCAGGCACTTCTTTGCGAGCCGCTGCTAACACCTGAAGTTGCTCAGCTTCACTAAGGTTGACGCGCTCGC
>JBDUCC010000192.1:0-5719 GCA_040003675.1 bacterium
CGCTAATCCGGTCGGCTACTGGAACATTGCGGTCGAGCAATGAACGATCCTGAAAATCAAATTGCCCTTTCCGGGCGCGTGAAGTTCAGTCACAGAATCCCACTTAAGCGTCGCCTCGTTTATGTTGCAATCATCTATCTCATTTTCATCCTGCTGTTGCTAGGCATTGAAGTCGGAACACGGCTGACGATGCCCCACCTCTCGAGTCTTGATCTCTTCGTTGTCACACCACAGCAAAAGGCGCAGGTCGCCGACGCGAAACAGGCAACAATCTTCGAAGGCGATCCTTTGTTGCTCTGGCGCCTGAAACCAAATCTCGATCATGTGGTTTGGGATTTCACAGTCTTGTCCACCAACGCGCAGCACCTTCGTTCAGATCGTCCCTTGCAAGCAAAGCCAGCCGGCACTGTACGCGTTGTTTGTCTCGGTGATTCGGTCACCTTTGGATACCGGGTTCCCACAGTTTGGCCGGACAAGCCACATGACTACGATCCGTCCTGGCTGCCCTATCCGATGTTGCTGGAAAAAGAATTGCGGGCTGCAAATCCAAACAAGCAAATTGAAGTAATAACGATGGCTGTGCCGGGCTACACCAGTCATCAGGGACTCGCGTGGCTGCAGCGCGACATTGATCGACTCAAACCCGATTTGCTAACGATTAGTTTTGGCTGGAATGATGCGAGCTTCAGTGACGTACCCGACCGCGAAGCCATCAAGACAAATTGGGAGCCTGTGACTGTGCGTTGGTTGGTCGATCACAGTCAGGCTTTTGCGCACGCCACCCATTGGCTGCGCGCCAGACAAACCTCCGCCGCAAAAGTTACGCGTCCGGCGCCACGCGTTGCCGAGCAGGATTATCTAAGTAACATGAGGGCCATGGTCCGGCTCGCAAACGACAGCCAGGCCAAAGTAATCATCATCGCGGCGCCTTACCGCGACCGGAACTCCAATCCACCAGAAGCTGCCTTGTTGCAGAGTTACCGCGACCGCCTGCGATCAGTTAGCAACCAGAGTGGTATTCCTTTTCTCGAGATACGCGAGCTAACTCCGGATGCTTCTCCCGCAAACGTGGGTTGGTTTGGTGAGTTGATACATCCCAACCACATGGGTCATCGTCTGATGACTTCGGAATTGCTGAAGCTGTTGGCGCAAACTCGCGCGCTTGGTGATTTGCAGATCCCAACGCTAACGCCCTAGTAGTTGATGCTTTATATTGTGAGCGGAGGAAGCGATGACACTAAGAGAACAAATTATTTCCGACATGACTGCGTCGATGAAGGCACAGGATGCGCCGCGCACTTCAACCCTCAGAATGGTCAAGGCCGCCATGCAGAATCGCCAGATCGAGAAAGGCGGTGAGCTTGATGACGATGAGATGGGTAAACTGCTGCGCTCTTTGGTCAAACAACGGCGCGATTCGGTAGAGCAGTATGAAAAAGGCGGGCGTCAGGATCTGGCCGACAAGGAAAAAGCGGAAATCGAAGTGATCGAAGCCTATTTGCCGCAGGCAGCAACGCAGGAAGAAATTGAGGCGGCAGTGACGACGGCGATCGCGGAAAGCGGCGCCAGCTCAATGAAAGACATGGGCAAGGTGATGAAGGCCGTACAAGCCGCGCTTGCCGGCAAGAATGCTGACGGACGCACCGTGAGCGAAACTGTAAAAGCAAAACTCAATGGATGATCAAAAAACTCAGAAGCGTTCACCGATACGACGTTGTAAACCGGCGTGGTAGGAGGAGCTAAAGCAGATTATTCCCGGGCTACGCCCCTGGTCCGGGCTTAGCCCTTCGGATCATTTGGGCCAAAGTTCGCCACTAAGGGCATAGCCCAAAATGTAAAAGGCACCTCTACGAAGGGGCATAGCACCGCCGCACACCAGGCGGCGGCGCCGAAGCCGCACAGCTAACCCCTCCGACTTTCTGTCGGAACTCACGCGCTCGATTTATCCATCGCACGAGCTATTTGTAAGTGATATCGATTTCCGGCTTGTTACCGAAAGTTGGCAACACGGAACTGTCAAACACCATCGCGCCGTTAGAGTCTTTAACAACGACCTGGGTGATGTGTTTGCCTGACTGCTTGTGTTTGTATTTACCGGCGTTGTCGTTTGTACCGAGGCAGTCTGCGCCCTGATTAGCGCCGCACTGGATTTCCAACGATCCGCCCTTGATGATGATGTCGTCGCCGGGGCCGGTCGGCATACTTCGATTAACCAGGGCGAACACACCGAGAGCCAACACACAGATGGTTGCGATGGCGATTATTAGTAAACGTAGTTGACGCATAACTCTCCTTTGTTGAGTGGAAGACATTGCGTGTCGGGGCAACCCGCGCACTTTTTGAGGTTCTCAAAAGCAGCTAACACATAGGACTAGAACGTACCTGCGGGCGTCTGTACAAACTTAAACGGCACGCGCAAGTTGATCCAATTGTTTTCTGAGGCGCTGAATGTCTGGGCGACTGAGATAGCTCTTGTAGCTTTCGGCGTTCCAGCGCTGTTCGAGTTTGGAAAGCGAATCTCTTGCCCGGAGAGCATACTCGCGTGCCTTCGTTTTGTCACCGAGGTTTTGCGTAGCTTGCGCCAGCACGGTCTGAGCTCGCCAGGCGGACTCTGCCTGGCCCAGCCGGATAAAAGTGTCTGCGGCCTGTTGCGCATTGGCAGCAGCAGCCTGCGAGTCTCCCGAAACCAGCATCGTTTCCGCGAATGTCAGTTGGGCTTCGGCCAGTTGAGCAGGGTCTGCCAATTGCTTCGCCGCCTCAAATGCCTGAATAGCAAGCGCTTTACCAGCCGCCGCAGCGCCGCCATAGCTTTGCGCCAGGCCCATTAACAGCTTTGCTGTCATAGCCAGGTTCTTGAATTCGGTCCCCGCTTTTTCCAACGTTCTGGTGGCCGCTTCCTTGGCTTCAGGAAAGTGGCCCTGGCTCAATGCGATTTGGGCTTTAATAAACTCGACCTCCGCAGACAAACGCTTCAACTCTCCGCCTGGCTTATTGGCTATTGCGTCGGCCTGGGTGAGAAGACTTTGGGCGTCGTCGTAGCGACCAAGTCGCCACAAGACCTCGCTGCGATCCGTTAGGTTATAGCCAATGCTGCGTTGCACTCCCTGCGTGCTGTAGAGCGCGCCCGCCTGGTCCATTTGATCCAGAGCTTCGACAAACTTCTGCTCGGCGGCCAACCCTGAGCCACGCTCGGCGTGCGCCAGCGCCAGCTGCGACTGATCATTGGCGGCTTGGGCCAGTTGCAACAACTGCTCTTGGCCTTTTTGGGCCGCGACATAATCGCCCTTCTGCAGGTTTGCTCGCGCTTGCAGGACAAGACAGGAAAATGTTTCCGATCGATAGCCACCTTGTTGATAGAACGCCAGGGCCGGGTCGAGAAACTGAATTACCTCGTCCGGTTTGTTCTGTTGCTGACGCAAGCTGGCTAGCGAGACGCGCGCCCGCGCTTCGTTGCGGCGCGCCTTTGCTCGTTGCGCAGACTCAAGCGCTTGCGACAAGTATTTTTCTGCCTCGGCCGGCTGCCCTCTTATCAGAAAAGAATTGCCAAGATCGACCAATGCTTGTGCGCTCAGATTCTCCATGCCGTTCTTCTGCGCCAAGTCAACGGCTTCGCGCGCGTAATCAGTGGAGCGTTCTGTTTGCCCCTCATCAAACGAAACACTGCACAGTTGCAGCAGCGTCTTTATGATCTGTGACTTGTTGTCGTTTGCTTTGGCCAGCGCCAGCGCTTGCTCCAACTGCTTCCTGGCTTCGGCGAGTTGGTTGCGCTTGTTCAGTAGCGCGCCGCGCTGAAACACCACCTCCGTGCGACCCTCGATGTTTCCCAGTGCCTGATAGATGGATTCAGCAGTTTGAAAGGAAGACAGCGCCTTTGCGAGATCGCCCTGTTGACCGAACACTATGCCCAAGCGCAGGTAAGCGGTGGCGTTTTGTGAATTGCTAGTGCTCGCATCCGTGTAGCTTTGAATCGCGCCTTTGATGTCATTGTTGTTTTCATAGGCACGTCCCAGATCGAGAAGGACAAACGGCTTCTCGTTGTCGCCAGTCTGCTTGGCGATGCTGCTGTACAACTCGATGGCCTTGGGAAAATCGTGGCGCGCGGTGGCTGTAATGGCGTCGAGATAAAGTGAGTCAAGACTTGGCAGTCTGGCGCGATCGGCGCTGCTCACGCGCAGCAGTTCATCCTTGGCGCGATCCACGTAATCCAGTTCCACCAGCGCTTCGGCCAAGCGCGCATGAGCCAGCATAAATGCGTCATCACTTCCGATGGCCCGTTCCAGCGCCTGCGTCGCCTGATAGTAGGCTCCGTCTCGCAAAGCGCTGGTTCCGATGTCATACCAACGCTGCGCCTCAGCTGGCGGTGTGTACGGCGACGGGCGCAGGTAGCGCAGAGCGACTACTCCGCCAATCAATAGAACAACTACCACAACAAGAATGTAGGAAATCGGTATGCGAGGCCGCTGCAGGATCTGAGATAGATTACTGAGGGTTTTGCTGTGCGCACCAGTCGGCAAAGACGTGCTGCGTTTTATGAGCGTCTGTCCTGAGTCTTCCTCCAACTTCTCCTTGACGGCGTTGAGATCAGCTATTAGTTCCTTGGCAGTTTGGTAACGTTTGTCGGGCTTCTTGGCGAGCGCCTTCATAGTGATGAAGTCGAGCTCTTTCGAAATGGTCGGATTCCTACGCGATGGTTCGAGGGGTTGAACGTGAAGCACATTCGCTGCTATCTCGATGAAGCTGTTGCCGGCGAACGGCGTGCGCCCGGTGGTTGCTTCATAAAGCAGTGTGCCCAGCGCGAACAAGTCGCTGCGGCCATCGACAGCCCCGCCAATTGCTTGCTCCGGCGACAGGTAAGCTGGAGTCCCTAACACCACGCCGCTGCGCGTTTCTGTGGAGAGAAGTGTTTGCGCTTCCGGCTCCGAACTAAGGACGTTGTCTTTGTTCAGCTGTTTCGCCAGTCCGAAATCCAACACTTTTACCCGGCCGCCATCGTCGATCATTATGTTTGACGGCTTGATATCGCGATGGACCACACCGCGAGCATGCGCCTCAACGAGCGCCAGCGCCACGTCTCGGACTATCTCTACAGCGCGCGGCAAATTGAGCTCGCCTTTCTGCATCAATTCGCTCAACGAGCGGCCGCGCGCAAGTTCCATTACAAGAAAAGGCCGGCCTTCGGTCGTTTCCCCATAATCAAAAAGCGTTGCGATACCGGGATGGCTCAGTTCGGAAACTGCGCGCGCCTCGCGAAGAAACCGCGCGCGATAGTCGTGAGAGTCGGAGTTTAGCGAAGGAAACTTGATCGCGACGCGGCGACCAAGGTGTGTATCCTCTGCAAGGTAGACAGTACCCATTCCGCCCTCACCGAGGGGTTCAAGAATGCGGTAATGTGAAACCGTTTGCCCGATCATTGGTGTGTTTGTCGCACAACCAACCGTTGCATTGCCCCTTAACCGACGGCGGGATTGATACAAGGAAGCCTGGACGAGAATCGCAGTGCAGTACGCGCGAATACTACGACAGTTGCAAGAACCTTTTCAATAACTTTGAATCGGGTAAACCCTGAATTGCCGGGGTTTTTCGCCGCAAGAGGCGGAAGATAGTCAACTTGCTTCCCTACCATCCTTTCCGTATAATTCACGGCTTGCTCGGAGCGCGGCGGTCTCGTCCGGTGGGTTCGCGCCCACTTTTTATTTTGGGCGACAGGTTTTTTGGAGGT
>JBDUCC010000027.1:0-18995 GCA_040003675.1 bacterium
CGCATGCCCACTCGCGAAACGTAATTCGTAACTTGCGAGTCGTTCAGAATCGGCAACTGTTGCTCGGCTTCGGCCGCAGCCTGCCGACCAACTTTTACGTCATCGGCGACTTTATATTTGTTGCTGTGATAACTGATTTTAGTTTGAGCAAAAACTGAAAGCGGCATTGCAAAGATCGCCAATGCGGCCAGCAGGGCTTTCGCGCGCTGTAGGCTGTTATATTTGTTCCTAATCATTGTTTCCTCCATATCGACGCTGCCGAAACTCGAACTCAAAGCGGGCCGCAAGAGCTAAGAGCGGCCAATCTCGAGATTGCGCCGCTCTAAAGTGTGCTGGCCCAACCTCCCCAGAATTAGTACGTTCACCATATTCATGCAATTTTGGGAAGAGAGCCTTTGGTCTGGCTGCTGTTTGATGAGTTCGCGACAGCTTGGGTTCGCCTGTCCGATCTTGCCAAAGTGTTGCGGGGCGTGATTCAAAACTGAACCAAAACGCAACATCGTTAGTGTCTTTAAGAACGATTTCAGTTCGAAGATTGAGCAAGCTGCTTACCGGCAAACCCTCCGCGCAGTTCGCTGCAATGCCAGTGCCAAATCTCCCCGCAAAGCTCAGGATTTTTTCAGCTCGATGTGATCGTTGAACCACTGTGCAGGATCCGACAGGGCGCTAATGTGATGTGGTTTACCTTTAGCTACGCGAATCATCGAGACAATTAGAAATATGAACGAGGCTATTTTAAATAGCGAGCCTCCGGCAGTTGTACCGCTGATCGCACCTACAACCCCGAAAGCCATTTGCAGCACTAAAATAGCCACGTGCAATGCCAACCCCTGTGCCGCGTGAAATCGCACTTTGGGCTCGCTCCGAGGAACCAGGAACAGTTCCACCAGGCATGCTATCACTCCGATGTACGGCGTATACGGCAGGACCATGGCCCACTTTTCCGACACACCGATACCGGCTACAGCTCGCGAACCTGGTTTCTGTGTTAGCGGAGCTGCGAACTGCGCCGGTTGGTAGGGCGCGGGTGGTGCATAAGGAGGCGGCACGAAGACTGAAGGATACGAAGCTTCAAGCGAAGCTTTGTCGTAACGTCGCGTCGGAGCTTCGGAATAAGCGTCGGCGCGCGGCGCTTCACGCTGGGAACCAAGGTCACGCGTGGCTGCTTCCTGCACCGGTTGCGTTACAGGACCATGGCCGCCTTCGCCCGAGTCGTCTTTCGCGTTCTTAACAAAGTCGGGATCGAGCGGGTTGGTATCGTATTTAGTCCTCTTTGTCTCCATTGGCTGTCTCTACGCTGTCATGTCTGAGATGGTTCAATTTTACTCGCCTGCGATGCCATACTCAACCTGTTCCCACCGGCCCTCAGTTTCGGAAATGTTGAAGGCGCGCATCAACGGCTGTTCGCCGGCCAGGGCAATAATGAAATAGATTGCCTGCGGGTAGAAAGCGAGGCGCACATCAGTCTCGGAGGGCTGAGGCTCGATAGCGCGCGGATGAGAATGATATATAGCAAGTAGCTGCTCCCCGCGCTCGCGCATTTGGCGCTGGGCCGCGAAAAGGTCATCAGGCGCTGCTTCGTATGCCACGGTCGCGTTGGCGGCCACATTGCGCATGGGATAAAGGCTGCTGGCGCTTTCGCCGTCCCCGCCTATCAGGCCACAGCACTCGTCAGGTGCCGCGTCCCGCGCATATGCAAAAATCTGCTGGCGGTGGTTGCTGTCGAGAGTGAGCATTGAATAAGAGTGCGTTAGGAAAGCACATCCGCAGATTACGCAGATTACACAGATTGAGTACAACAGGAAAGCATCAGCACAAAAAGGGAATATCGATCCTCTCTCTTATGAATCTGTGCAATCTGCGTAATCTGGGGATTATTCTCTCTGCCTATTACTTGTCTACGATCTTCAAATGCAACTCTTCCAATTGTTTCTGATCAACTTCGCCTGGCGCATCGATCATCAGGTCAGTTGCTGAGGCGGTTTTCGGAAAGGCCATCACGTCGCGAATATTGTCCGTGGGCACCAGCACCATAAGCAGTCGCTCAATGCCAGGCGCGATGCCGCCATGCGGCGGCGTGCCAAACTCGAGGGCATCAAGAAAGAACCCAAAGCGTGAACGCGCTTCTTCTGTTGTCAGGCCAAGTGCCTTGAAGACGAGACGCTGCACGTCGCGCCGGTGGATCCGAATGGAGCCACTAGCTAACTCCACGCCGTTGATAACCGGGTCGTAGGCTTTGGTTCGCAGTTTCCCCAGCAAGTCGGTCTCACCACCCTCGACCGCGCGCTCAAGTAACTCCAGGTCTTCATCGAGCGGCGAAGTAAACGGATGGTGCATTGCGTAGTAACGGCCATCGTCTTCGTGATACTCAAACATTGGGAATTCGGTCACCCACAGCGGTGCGAATTCGTTTGCAGGGATCAATTTTTCGCGCCGCGCAACTTCGTTTCGCAAAGCTCCCAAAGTCGCCGCCACGGTTTTCTGTTTTCCAGCAACAATCAAGACAGCGTCGCCCTTGTTTGCTCCCGCACTCGACGCCAACGCACTCACACCGTCGCCACCCAGCGCTTTCAAAAGCGATGACGTAATTTCGTCGCCAAGTTTTATCCAGGCGAGAGCTGTCGCACCATAGCGCTTTGCGAACTCCTGTAATTCGTCGAGCGTCTTACGCGAAAGCCCCGCGCCGCCATTGATGACAATTCCCTTTACTTCCCCACCGCCGGCAAGGGCCGCGGCGTAAGGCGCGAAATTGGTTCCCGCGAGCGCCGGGGAAAGGTCCTGCAATTCCACGCCTTTAATTCGCAGGTCCGGCTTATCCGAACCCCAGCGCCGCATTGCTTCTGCATAGGTGAAGCGCGGGAAAGGCACCGGCAATTCAACCCCAATCAGTTTGAAGAGGCGCGCGAATAACCCTTCAGTCACGGAATAAATCTGATCCAGCGTGGCAAAACTCATCTCCAGATCGAGCTGTGTAAACTCGGGCTGTCGATCGGCGCGCAGATCCTCATCACGGAAACAACGAGCAATCTGAAAATACTTATCCAGCCCGGCAATCATGCATAACTGCTTGAATAACTGGGGCGATTGCGGCAACGCGAAAAACTTTCCCGGCTGCACGCGCGAAGGAACAATGTAATCGCGCGCGCCTTCAGGCGTGGATTTGATGAGAATCGGTGTTTCAATTTCCGTGAAGCCCTGCTCATCCATATAACTGCGTATCTCTCGTAGTACGCGATGACGCAAACGCAAGTTTGCCTGTAGCTGCGGCCGGCGCAGATCGAGATAGCGATACTTCAAACGCAGATCTTCGCTCGCCAGCGAATCGACCGCAGAGTCGAGTTGAAATGGCAGCGTGCGCGCATCGTTCAGAATCCAGACTTCGCGCGCCTGAACCTCAACTTCGCCGGTAGGCAGTTTTGGGTTCCGTGATGCTTCATCGCGCCGTACTACCTCTCCGCTGACTGCAATTACGAATTCGCCGCGCGTTTCTTTCGCTTTTGCATGAGCTGCGGCCGCGTCTTCAGAATTGAAAACTACCTGTGTGATGCCGTCACGATCGCGCAAATCGATGAAAGTCAGCTCACCAAAGTCGCGCCGGCGTGCAACCCAGCCCATCAGCGTGACGCTGGCGCCGACGTCAGATGCGCGTAACGCGCCGCACGAATGCGTGCGCTCAAGATTTCCCAGGTGATCAAGCATTGTTTAGATATTAACTGTGTGACGCATTGAGGGCCAGCGTGTCTTCGGCTCCGCCGTCTGATGTGCGGAAGGTCTGAGACCTTCCGGGGATCCCCTAATGAAAAAGGGCTATGCCCTAATGGGGCGCAGCCCCGGATCTTTAACTGAGCGGGACGGTGGGGCGAAGCCGCCACCGCACATCAGGCGGCACAGCCGAGCCTACGCTTGAACTATTTCGATCAAGTTACCGCCGGGATCGCGAATATAAAAGCGTCTCACGCCGGCAATTGGACTCGGGTCGGAAATTATCTTCGTACCCTCATCACGCATATGGCGTTCGGCAGCTTCGATGTCTGCAACGATATAACAAACATGCCGGTCACTTGCCGCGTTCGTATCTTTCTCTTCAACAGATAAGTGAAGCTGCACGCCGGCGAGCCCATACCATGCTCCAATGTTCTGCCTGGGCCCTGCGGGCTTGGAAATCTGCTTCAGTCCCAACACCGTTCCATAAAAAGTCTTCGCCGCGTCTTCCTGCTCCGCGGACACTGTGACGTTCACGTGGCCGAGTGCCACAACGCGAAACTTCTTCGCGTTCTTTGCGGGATTAGCGCTTGCCAACGTCTTGACCTCCAGCAACATTGAATTCTGCAAACCGGTTGCGCGCAATGCTCAGCGTTTGCCAGTCCGCCGCGTGAAAATGTTTCGCCAGAAAAATTATCTGCCCGATGTGGTCGGCGTAGTGCATCAATTGCCGGTTGATGGCCTGGGCCACTGTGTGCTCTTCACCGCGAATCATCACTTTGGTCATCAAGTCGTCAGCGCCGAGGGGCTCGAGCGCAGCGAATACACACTGCCAACCGCGTTCCCAGAAATCGCGGAGGTCCTTAACGCTAGTGTTTGGAACAATCACAAATTCCATGTCCCGATTGCGATTTGGCTTCTCGCCGTCAGTTGTCAGAAAGTCCGTCCAGCGCGAAAACATGTTGCCGGCCATGTGTTTCATTATTACGGCAACGCTGTTTCCTTCTTCATCAAGGGTGCGGAAATATTCTTCGTCCTGCAACTGGTCCAGCGCCTTCTCCGCCATCTTCTTGTAAGCCCGCAGGCTTGCAATTGAGTCTTCCAGATAGTGTTGGCCGAGTGATTCAGTCATAAGTTTGCTCTTCCCTTGCCAGTTTACCGGACCGAATCCAGCGCGGTCCGTATCGCTTCCGCAGTGTCTTCGCGCTTAACACTACGCTGTTCGCCCGTTCGCATGTCTTTGATCGCAACTTCCCCGCGCGCTCGCTCGTCGTCACCAATCACTGTCACAAAAGGAATGCCATGTTCGGATGCATACTTGAATTGCTTGCCGACTTTGTCAGCTTCAGGATAAACGTCGACGCGTAGCCCCTGACGGCGCAACTCGCTCGCGAGCGCAATGGACTCAACCATTGATTCATTATCCCAAATGCTGATCATAACGTCGGCGGACGTGGTAACCAGTTCAACGGGAAACATCTGGCGTTCGTTCATCACCACAATGATTCGTTCCAGGCCCAGTGAGAAGCCACACGCGGGCACATCCTGGCCCGAAAACATTCCCACCAGATTGTCGTAGCGCCCGCCGCCGCCCAAACTGCCCGGTAAGTCCTTCACATTAATTTCCATGATAGCGCCCGTGTAATACGCCAAACCCCGAGCAAGCGTTGGATCCAACTTGACCCGCGCGGCAACGCCGCTGGCTCGGCAGTACTCCAAAATCTGCCGCAGATTATCAATTCCACTTGCGCCTATTTCGTTCGGACCGATGAACTCAACCAGCCTACCCAAAATGTCGGCATTGTATGCCGTACGCGTTTCAGCGCCGGGCAAATCAATCAAGTTGGCAGCGCGTTCTGCTCCCGCCACACCTTCGAAGAAACGCATTAGTTTCACGCCAGACTCAGCAACGATACCGCGTTGATTTAATTCACGCGCCACACCCTCAGGGCCGGCTTTATCCATCTTATCAAGCGCAATCAAGGCGTCAGCTTGCTTGTCGCCCGCAACTCCCGCCTGCTCCAACAGACCGGTTAACACCTGCCGGTGATTCAAACGGACGGTGAAATCATTGAAACCAAGCGTCGTAAGCACGTCGCTAGCGGCTGAACAAATTTCCGCTTCCACGACCATCGAGCGAGAGCCAAGCACATCCACATCACACTGGTAAAACTCGCGAAACCGTCCGCGCGCCGGACGATCCGCGCGCCAGACAGGTTGAATCTGATACCGCTTGAAAAATTTCGGCAGCTCGTTTTGATATTGCGCGACTACGCGCGCGAGTGGAACTGTCAGATCGTAACGCAGCGCAAGATCTGCTTCTCCAGTCTTTTCATGCTCGCCGCGCTTGAGAATCTTGAAGATGAGCTGGTTGCCTTCTTCACCATACTTGCCTAGCAGCGTTTCAATATTTTCTACCGCAGGTGTTTCCAGAGGTTCAAAGCCATAACGCTCGTACACGTCCTTGATGACGCCGATGACGTACTGGCGACGGCGCACGTCGGCGGGAAGAAAATCGCGCATGCCGCGCGCTGGTTGGGTCTTGGTCACGGTAGTTTCGAGTTTCGGGTTTCGGGTTTCGGGTTTCGAGTTTCGAGTTTCGAGTTTTGAATACTTGGGTCCAATTTCAGGGCCTGAAACTGCAACTGAAAACTCGAAACCCGAAACTCGAAACTCGAAACTCGAAACCTATTCTTGTTTATACTTTCCTACATAGTTCACGTAGTTCATCCAAAAAGCATTCAGTCCCTCGACTTCTTCGTCGGTCAGTGGTCGCTTCACACGCCCCGGAACGCCCACCACCAACGAACGCGGCGGTATGACCGTGCCCGGCGAAATCAGCGAACCGGCCGCTATCAGCGACTGTGCACCGACGCGCGCATCATCCAGCACAATGGATCCGATGCCAATAAGTGCACCGTGCTCGATGTAGCAACCATGCAGCGTGACGCTGTGGCCCACCGTGACTTCATCTTCCAGGATCGTCGGTTTTTCGCCCGTGCGCGTATGGACCACGCAGTTGTCTTGAATGTTGCTGCGATTGCCGACTCTAATGTAGTACATGTCGCCGCGCAGCACTGCGTTGCACCAAACGGACGCTTGTTCGCCCAACTGCACATCGCCGATAACTTGCGCGCTTTGATCGACGTAAGCGCTGTCTGAAATCTGCGGCTGAATACCGCCAAATGGTCTAATCATAATTTTCCGAATAGTAGCATAGACTAATTACTGGGATCGCGGGCGTCCCGCCCGCAATGAGCGCGCCAGCGCGAATAGATTCTCTCGACGTACGATGTGTAAAGGGAACCGTTTGCAGGCGAGACGCCCGCGCTCCCAGTAGTAAGTGTGTGCTACTCGGATGGCGTATGATAAATTGAACGCCATGAACAACCGATTGTTATCGGCTCTGCTTTTCGGAATTCTTTTCCTATGCGCCGCCTGCGCAGGCTCACTCTTTAAGGTTAAGCCCGCGATTGAATTGCCGCCGCTGGCTGACAACGCGCGCCAGGCAAGTGCCGGCGGCGTAACTGTTCGCGTCGCTCCCCTGCTGACCGATGAAGAGAGCCAGGATTTGTTCGAAGCAAACTTACCGTTGGGCGGAATTCTGCCGGTGCGTTTGGAGTTGGCCTTCGAGAGTGGCGCGCCAGTCGACGTGAAGCGAGCGCGCTTTCATTTGATCGACGCTGCCGGCAAGGAATGGAAGTTAATCTCGGCGAAAGCCGCGGTCGGGCGCATCCTCAAAGCGAACGACATTTACGCCTACAACCCGAATTCACGAAAGCAATTTGAAAAGGAGTTTGCGTCGTACGCGATCGATCTATCGGATCCGTTATCGAACGACAATCGTCGTCGCCAGGGCTTTTTGTTTTTCGTAACGCCGAAGAACGAACCCGTCACCAGTCAGTCGGGACTAACGTTGCATGTGGATCGTTTACCGCAACCAATCGAGATAGAGTTGAATTGGTAGTTGTCACTGCATTTGTTTGAACCGATAATCTGGCACTAAACAAGTCGGTAGTTTCCCCCCTTTTTACAATCCGGGAGATCAAACCATGAACTTTGGTCCCAGAACTACGATGTCCCCGCTCTACTGGCCTATTAGTTTCGCCTTCATCATCGTTTTATCTGCTCAAGCATTTGCACAAACTGCAGCGAAGCCGACTTCGGCGCCATCGCAACCGACGCCGCGGCCCACGACGGAAAAGAATTTCCTTGCCAACATTCTGAAAGATCAAAAAGGCCTCTGGATGGCGCCTTTTCACTGGCAACACAGCGATGCGAAGTGGATAGTGCCGCTTGGATTGTCTATGGCCGGCCTGATTGCTACCGATCGACATACTTCCGGCGCGTTGGTGCAAAACGGCGACAATCGCGACCGCCTGCGAATTAGCAAGGACATCAGCTATGCGGGCTCGTTCTACACCGTTGGCGGAGTTTCCGCTCTTTTCTATTTGGCCGGCCGCCTGCAACATGATGAACGCGCAAAAGAAACGGGACTGCTCGCTGCGGAAGCTCTTATTAACAGCTCGATTGTTAGTCAGGCCATAAAGGGCATATCGCAGCGACAACGACCAGCGGTGGACCATAGCAGCGGTGAGTTTTTCGACGGCGGATCATCTTTCCCTTCCGGACACGCGATCAATTCATGGGCATTGGCAACGGTGATCGCCTCTGAGTATGGACCGCGGCATCCGGCTGTCCGTTATGCTTCCTACGCGGTGGCCACGGCGGTAGGCATCTCGCGCTATACCGGAAGAAAGCATTTTCTTTCTGACGTGCTGGCGGGCAGCGTCATGGGATACGGGATTGGACGCTACGTCTATCATCGACATCACGACCCCTCACTTGATGGGGACGTGGGCGAAAAAACCAGCGGCCTAATCAAGTCGAAGTTCTTTCCCAGCATTGCGCCCGCCTTCAGCCGGCAGACGCATTCATATGGCGCTTCGTTAGGATGGAGTTTCTAAGTTTTGCTTTATTTATGATGTCAGGCAAATGAGGTGTAAGCGCTCGCTTATCCAGTTGAACCAAACCCGCCGCTGCCGCGATCCGTTTCACTAATCTCGTCCGCCCAGACTGCTTCGGGTGTGATTATCTTTTCGATAATTAATTGGCAAATCTTACTTTGCGCGGGCAGTTTTATAGTTTCGTCACCGGTGTTGTAAAGAAGACAACCGATCTCACCGCGATAGTCTGCGTCGATCACTCCGGACAAGACATCCAGACCTGTGCGCAGCCCCAGCCCGGATCGTGGGGCAAGGCGTCCGTAGTAGCCTTCAGGGATTGCGACCGCTAATCCTGTGTGGGCGAGGTAGCGCTGCTTGGGTTCGATAATTAGATCTTCAAGCGAGCTAAGATCGAGTCCAGCCGCCAGTGCGCTGCCGCGAGTGGGCAGGACGGCGTTCGGATCCAACCGCTTGAAACTCAAAACAGCAAGTCGCAGATCTGCGTCATCATTCAGGCGTTTAGAATCCAACGACCGGCTCGGGTACATTCGGTTCCTCCAGCGAAGCGATTTCTATCGCGCAACGGGCATCGTGAATGTGAAGCTCGTCTCGTCGGCGGACGATGCGACTTCGAGTATGCCATCGTGAGCCCGAGCGATCTCGGAAGCGATGTAAAGACCCAGGCCCAGGCCCTCTTGCCCGAGTCCCCCTGTGCCACGCGAAAACGGCAGGAATAAACGCTCCAAAATCTCGGGCTCAATTGGCTCACAGCGATTTGTTACAGAGATCCTAAAGTTACTCGCCTCGCTAAATGCGCTCACCCGGATGGGGCTGTCGGGCTCGCCATGGAGGATGGCGTTCATCAGTAGATTGGAAAACATCTGGCCAATGCGCGCGCTATCGCAAATGACGGGTAGACCTAAATTCATTTCGCTTTGGATTGTCCGCTGAGGCCAGGCAGTGCGCGCTTCAGCGATTACATGATCCAGGACCTCCTGCATGCCGCTGTCGACAACCCGATTCAACGACAGTCCACCGCCCAACCGTCCACGCGCGAAGTCCATAACATTCTCGATAAGGCCGGCCATGCGCGCGGCGCTTCGCTGAACCATCGTCACGATAGGCATGGCCTTTTCGTCCAGCGGCAGCTTGCCCAGCAGTTTTGCTCCACCAGTTATCGCGTTCAACGGATTGCGCAAGTCGTGGCCTAAGACCGCGATAAACTGTTCGCGCAACTGCGCAGTATGTCGTTCATCAAGCAACGCGGTCTCGCTTAGTTTTAAACGTTCCTGCGCGTCCAGGTGGAAACCGATCAGGTCGGCGAACAACTTAAACATGCCGATCGTTTCCGGCGTGTTTACCACTGCCGGATTGGGATCGATTGCGCATAGAGTGCCGAAAAACTGGCCGCGCCGGTTGTATATGGGCACCGATATATAACCTTGAAATCCGTACATCTTAGGCGTGGGATGGTTGCAATAAATCTGATCCTTAGACGCGTGATTAATGACGACCAGCTGACCGGTATCGCGGATTTCATCGCAGATGGTCGTCTCAACTTTCAGTTCGCCACCCGGCTCGAGTCCGAATGCGATCTCGTCCCGCACTGCGCAGGCGATCCAACGCTCTTTCGTGACTCGCGCGACGGCGGCGAAGCCCATTCCGGTAGCGCGACACACAACCTCAAGGATGTTCGGTATTGCTTCGATTCGGGAGATAGCTTCCAGATCGTCGGCGAAGGTGCTATCTGCGAGGGCTCTTTCTGTTTGCACGGTAGGCATACTTTAGTCAGAGACTGAAAGAGCGGTCAAACGCAACCGGGAGTCGTGGATTTGTGTGTCGCTTTGTTGAGGGCGTCGAGGAGGCGTTCTCTTCATAGCTTAGGTAATGTCACGCCGCGTTGGCCCTGGTATTTCCCGCCACGGTCCTTGTAAGAGGTTTCACAGACTTCGTCGGATTCGAAAAATATGACCTGCGCCACGCCTTCGTTCGCATAAATCTTGGCAGGTAGTGGCGTTGTGTTGGAGAACTCAAGCGTCACAAAACCTTCCCATTCAGGTTCAAACGGCGTGACATTTACGAGGATTCCGCAGCGGGCGTACGTGCTTTTGCCAAGACAGACGGTGAGGACGTTTCTGGGAATACGAAAATACTCAACCGTGCGGGCGAGAGCAAAACTGTTTGGCGGAATGACTACTGATTCACTTTTCACATCGACGAAGTTCTTCTCGTCGAAGTGCTTGGGATCAACGATCGTGCTGTTAATGTTGGTGAACAGTTTGAATTCGTCGGCGCAACGGATGTCGTAACCATAGCTCGAAGTGCCGTAAGAAACAATTTTTCTTCCGTTCACTTCCTTGACTTGGCCCGGCTCAAACGGATCGATCATTCCGAACTCCGTTGCCATTTTCCGGATCCATTTGTCTGGTTTTATGCTCATGATAATGAGTCGAGAGAATACCGTGGCGGGATAGTAAACAGCAAACTGCCGTAAACTGTGAACCGGGAACCGTAAACCGTCAAATAAAGTTGTCGTAATCGCATATTCCGACTCACGTCTTACGATTACGGGTTAGACCGAAGCTCAAGGTTTTCGGTTCAAGGTTCCCGGATGACGGTTCCCGGTTCCCGGGTTGCTGCTCACTGTTTGCTGTCTGCTGTTTGCTTCCTAATATAAATGCGCCCGTCGCCAACCGTAAGTTTTAAGAAGCCACCACCCGAGCCTGTTCGTCCTTTTATTTTCTGCATCGTAATGCCGGGTTTCTCACGTGCTTCCAGACCTTCGTAACTGTTTTCGATCTCGCCGAGGCGCAGGATGTCGGCATCGAGATCGCCACTAAAACCTACCGGTAGTTCGAGCACGATGTCGCCCGCTGCAACTTTGATGTCAGCGCCCACCCCGCGCCAACTCCTGCCAAGTACTTTCAGCGTGACTCTTCCAGCGCCTATGGTCGTTGACAGCGTGCCGCCGGCAAACTCCAACTTCGTCTCGCTCTGCGGCGATGAGATCCGAATATTGCCGTCAACGCCTTTCAAACTTATCGGCCCGCGGCCCGCATTGATATCCAGATCAACTGACATCGGCACGCGAATTCGATAGTCAATCTTCCACGGCAGCCCGAGTAGTTTCTTGGGAAAGTTTTTCGCTTTCTTCATGAAAACGCGGTCATGAGTACCGGTGGACAATACGCTCACGTGATTGAGGTCGTCGTCGAGCACGAATGCGTTATACAAGGCGAGGCGATCCAGATCCGGCTCGCTGTCGGCTCGCAGTTGAATCTCCGCGCGCACTTCAACCTCGCTGCGAGACCAACCTTCGATAGTGATTGAGCCGTCGGGAGCTCCGATTAGAGTCAGCGTCCCGCCGTAGCCCAGACGTCGAGTTTCGTTTCTCGTCGTAGTGCGCACCAATGCGGGCGGGTTAATGGCCGTCGCGGTTTTTTGCTTTTGCGCAGCCGCAGCATCGGCTAACAAAACAACTACACCGGCAAAAGCGAGCAACATAAACAGGTGAACTATTGGCTGGGTCATTGATTGGCGCGAAGCATCATGAAGAAAACGCATGAACACGATAGTAACACTACCAGCACGTCATAAAACTAATAACGGACGCCACAATCAATGACTGGGCGCCCGCATTCAATTTTCTGAAAAATCCGTTGTCTCTATTTTCGGAGAAAGGTAATGCTCCCCTGGAACGTTGTAACCATCACCGACGAGCGGCCGTCACCAACGTCGCCAACATACTTACGGCCATCACCGAGACTCTTGAACCCATCATTCCAGAACGGTCCAAGGGCAATTTTTCTGGTGGGCGTCGAGGCCACCAGACTGAAAGCCGAGTCGGAAGGAATGCGAATCGATATCTCGCCCTTGCCTGACTGAAATTGGTAGGTGCCGCCACGCGAAAATTGGCCGTCAAAGAAAATGTTTCCGATGAGGTTTTGCGCAAACACCTGCGACGCAGTAATACCGTATAACTCGATGTCGCCTTCGGAGGAAACGTGAGCTCTAACCAAGCCGCCGCGAATGTTGCTGACGGTGATCTGGCCGCGCTTTGTTTCCAGGTCAACTGACGAGTTTACGGGCACCTGGAGTTTGAAATTCACGTCGCCAATGTCGTTGCGTCCGCGATTGTCAGCCATGACATCGACGATCAAACCGTCGGCAGTCTGACGCGGCGAAACATTTGCGGCCGGCGATTCCATGGTCGCTGAGAGTTTCACTTCGTCGCGGTTCCAGGATTCAACCGTAATTGTTCCCGAAATGTTTTTGAGTTCGACGCGAACGTTGCTTCGTACCGGATAACGCTTTGACAAATGTTGCTGGGCCAACGCACCGGTAGTGTTCAGTGCAACGAAAACCAAAAGGAGTGCAAACAGGGCAGGTTTCCGAGACAGAGAAGTGCGGGAGGCTTCGGCTAAAGTGGGCAACATTCCAATCATTTCTATGTGGGGCTAAACAGTAACCAAATTCCTGCTAAACAATAAATGGGGACCAAGACCGGCGAGGCGCCGGGTAAGACTACAACTCCGCAAACTCTTTCAGCAACGAAAGTTTCTCGTTCAGAGCTGTATTCAACATCTCCTCCGAGACTTCGTCATGCGGGTTCTTACTTAAACTGTCAAACGAATCATTCACAGCCTGATCGATCACCGCGAGGTTACGATCAAAAGTTTCACGCATCTGCGGATTCCAGCGCGCCTTGTTGTATTCCACGCGCTGATTCCAATAAGAGATCAACTGCTGTTGCTGTGATATGCGATTGCGCACATCTATGGATCCAACGCTCAAACCATTCTGCGCGCTGCCTTGAAACTTTCCGTCCACTGCCCCACTCTGCCAGCGGCGTAAACCAACTGCGGTTGACAGCGAGACAATCAAAACTATCGCGGCAGCCATGGCTGCAAGTTGTGGAAACGAAAGTTCCCAACTGCGCGCCGTCCAGTTGTTCCAGAAACCTCGGCGTGATCCGGCGGGTGCCGGCGTAGCAACGCTAGCGCCCGCCTCAATCATATTGCGGATACGCAGCCACAACGCCTTTTCATTTGGCGGCGCCTCATATTGACCTCGCTGCGTGCGACAAAATCCAACAATGGATTGCAGGTCGTCGCGCACCTCGCCGCAACTCAAACACTCTTCCAAATGCGCACTGAGGTACGATTGATCTTGATGACTTATAGACCCATCGAGAAAATCGCTGATCAGGTCCTGACACTTATCGCAGTTCATTGTCTTTCAACCTCTAAACCTGCCGTGCGTTCGCTAACGCGAATCGCCTTCACCGGCGTTTGGTTTCCAAGCAATCAAGGGGAGACTGCGTAAAAATCTTACTCTGTCCGAATGTCCGGGGTTCGGAGTGAAACCCGGCAAGTTATCTTGGAAGCTAGTCCTTGAGCTTCTGTTGCCTTAAAAGTCCGCGCAATTTCATTCTTGCCTTGTGCAGTTGCGACTTTGAAGTCCCAACCGAGCAACCCAGCATTCTGGCAATCTCTTCGTGTTCGTGGCCCTCAATATCGTGAAGGGTGAAAACCGTGCGGTAGCCGGGCGGCAATTGGACTATAGCTTTATCGAGCGCTATGCGATCCATGACCGGCATCGCATTGGGGTTCTCGGTGCCTTTGACTATCTGTATCGGCGTTTCCCCGTCGTCGGTTGTCTGTTCCATCTTCACCCCGCGCTTGCGGAAGTGCATCAGGACCTGATTAACGGTTAGACGATGCAGCCAGGTGGTAAAGGCCGACTCACCACGAAAGCTTCCAATTTTTCTAAAGAGCTGAATGAAGACCTCTTGCGCAAGGTCTTCGGCTTCCGACACGTTGCTGGTCATTCGCAAGCAGAGGGAATAAACCCGGCGATTATGCCGCTGATAAAGTTGCTCGAAGGCGGCCATGTCGCCTTGAGCTGCTCGCTGCGCCAGCGCGTAATCGGTTTCCGGCTGTGTCTCGGTTTCGGCTGCGGTCACGTGTTCGTTTTGGGGCTAACGACGAGTTTTCACTAACGCCTACCGTCGACGCATCACGATTCCGCGTATTTTCAAAGGAGCGACAACCTCTTCCTCGGCATTCCCAGGGACTTGCGAGGTTCTGGTCGCCCTCAACGCGGGTGTGATGCAACGCTTTGAGCGCGTCGTTGCCTAGCTCAACCCAAAAGTAGTTAATTTCCCTGCCGCATCAACGCTTTCCCAGAACCTCACCTTCAGGTCCAATAGGTGCGATCAAGGGACCGATAACCCACCGCTTCGGCTACATGCGCGGAGCGAATTTCATCGGAACTCTCTAAATCTGCGATGGTGCGACTAACTTTCAGGATACGGTCATAGGCGCGCGCTGACAAGCCAAGCCGCGTCATTGCGCGTTCCAACATCAGCTCGCTATCAGAATCGATTGCGCAATAACGACGAATCATGCGTGAGGTCATCGCGGCATTTGAAAATATTTTTTCCGGCGCCAACCGGGCGCGCTGCCGGTCTCGAGCCGCAATCACACGGTCGCGAATTGTTGCCGAGTCGTCAGTCTCAGGAGGAGTCTCGCCGGTTAAGTCGCGAAACTTTACGGCGGGCACATCAATGTGAATATCGATGCGATCCAACAACGGGCCTGAGATGCGGCCGACGTATCGTTGAATCTGCAAAGGCGAACAGCGGCACTCGCGCGTTGGGTCATTCCAAAATCCGCAAGGGCACGGATTCATCGCGGCCGCCAACATGAATGACGCTGGAAATGTCAGCGACATTGAGGCGCGACTGATTGTTACTTTTTGATCTTCAAGCGGTTGACGTAAAACTTCCAAAACGCTGCGATCAAACTCGGGCAGCTCGTCAAGAAACAATACGCCCTGATGCGCCAGCGACACTTCCCCCGGTCGCGGCATTGCTCCGCCGCCAATCAAACCTGCATCACTAATAGTGTGATGTGGAGAACGAAACGGGCGCGCCGTCACCAGTCCGGCGCGACCGGTCAGCCCGGCGACTGAATGAATTTTAGTAAGTTCCAACGCTGCTTCGAATTCCAACGGTGGCAGTATAGTCGGCAGTCGCTTGGCTAACATTGTCTTGCCGGAGCCCGGTGGACCAATCAGTAGAATGTTATGCGAGCCGGCGCTGGCAACTTCGAGCGCACGCTTAACTGAGAGTTGGCCGCGCACTTCGCGAAAGTCAACGCTGTAATGATCGGTTTGCACCAGGATCTCATTTGGGTCGACTCTCAGCGGCTCCGGCGGGTTTTCGGAACGCAGCGCCGCGATCAATTCAACTGCGCTCCGCAGGTCGGCAACCGGATAAACATTTACTCCGGAGACAACGGCGGCTTCCTTGGCATTTTCGTCCGGCAAAATGACGTGTTTGATCAAAGCATCACGCGCGAGAATTGCAATCGGCAGTGCACCCTTAATTGGACGCACTCGGCCGTCAAGCGAAAGTTCCCCCACACATAGCACGTGGATAAGATTGTTCTGTTCAGCGAGATCACCGTTGGCGCCGAGTATTCCCAGCGCGATGGGAAGGTCGAAGCTGGCGCCTTCTTTGCGAACGTCCGCTGGCGCCAGATTGATGGTGATTCGTTGAAATGGAAAGAAGAATCCGCAGTTGCTGATGGCCGCACGAATGCGTTCGCGCGATTCGCGCACGGCAGCGTCGGGCAAGCCAACGATGGTGACGGACACCGGGGATTCCGCCTCGCCGCGGACCGGAGTTAGATCAACTTCAATATCGACGAGATCGGCATTGATGCCATAGACCGCCGCGGAAAGAGTGCGAAAAAGCATGGGAGCAGCTTCCTCTGCAAACGGTGAAGATCGTAGAGCAAGCGGCGATTTGAGGGTGAAAACGAAACGAGCGCGCTAGCGACAAACGAAAGCGCGCTCGAACGAGGGTTTGCTGCTTAAGGGCAAGCAGCAGAATATTTCAAAAACTACCTGCGGCGCGAAGGAGCGACCGCCGCGGTCATCGGAAGTCGAATCTCTTGCCCGGCACGAAGTTCCGATTCGGCCGTGACACCGTTCAAGCGAGCAACTTCATTCGCATCGAGATTGTGAGCAGCGGCGATTCGGGCGATGGTGTCGCCTTTGCGAGCGCGCACTTTAGTCATTGAAGGCGCAGCCACCGGTTGATCAGTAGTCCCCGGTTTCGCGCGGCGCCAGCTCGTCAAGCGGATACCGCTATTTGGCACAACAAGTTTTGTAGTCGATTTCAAATCGACGCCATTGTTCATGGCTTGCAACTGCGACACGCTGACTCCGGTGCGATTCGCCACCGCCTGCAAATCTTCGCCAGGCGCAACGGAAATCACGCGCGCTGAGTCGCGCCGCTCCGACGGGATGCGTTTCAGTATGGCGTAGAACTGTTTGCCTTTGCCTGCCGGAACGCGAACATTGTATGCCTCACCTCGCGGGGTAACGTCGCGTCGCAATTCCGGATTAAGACCACGAACATGATCAACACTGGTGTCGGTCGCTTCGGCAACGAGTTGCAGACTGGTAGAGTTCGCTACCTGCACCACGTCATAACCTAGCGGCGCATCGGGGCGAATACCCTTAAATCCGTACTTCTCCGGATTTTTTGCGATCAGGATTGTGGCAAGAATGTTGGGAACATAGTTGCGTGTTTCCTGATAAATGTATGGATAGATGGCCCAGAAGTTTGCTGTGCCCGCACGCGCGATAGCACGATCGACATTTCCCGCACCGGTATTGTAAGCAGCCATCGCCAATTCCCAGTTCCCGTTGTAATGGCTTGCAAGAGTCTTAAGATATTTTGCCGACGCGCGCGTAGCCTGTTCATAACTATTACGCTCGTCGATCCAGGCGGTCTGTTTTAGACCATATTGGCGGCCCGTGCCGGGAATAAACTGCCATAGGCCCGATGCCGCTGCCCAGGAAACAGCCTTAGGTTTCCAAGAGCTTTCAACCTGACCCAACCAGGTGATATCAACCGGCACGCCCTCTTCCTTAAAGATCTGGCGAGCCATCCTCATGAACTGCCCGGAGCGGCGCAGACCGGATTCCATCGTCGAGCGGCCACGACCTTGATAATAATTAATATATTGCTGAACAAGCGGATTGATCGTGAACGCGAAGTTTACATTCTGCTTGGCCTGTTCGAGGGCCAGCACATCTGCGTCCGAAACGTTCTGTTCTTCAGGAGTCAGCACCAGCTTGCTCAGCTCATCAAGTGGTGATGGTTCAAACTTCTGGTCGCGAAATCCAATCTGTGGCGGCTCGGCTTTCTGCGTACCTGGATTGTTTTGCGCCACCAGCTCAGAAATGTTCGTTTGCACTGGAGCTCGACCAAGAGGAACTTCTTCGCGATAAATCTTTTCGACCAACTCCAAATAGAAAACTTGTAATCGCTGGCTCGCGCGCACATCCAAACCGGACTCCAAAATGGAGTCAACAGCTTTATCAAACTCGTCACGAGCTTGTTCGCGCTTGTTATCTTCGAGATTCAGCTTGCCTTTGCGGAAATGATCTTCAGCTCTGGATATTACTACGCCAACCTGCCCGTCGCTCTTCTCGACTTCATTGGGAATGGAACGAGCTGACGAGCCAGCGGGAATCTGTGCAGACACTGCGTTGGCAGAAAGAATAAGCAGCGAAATGAGTGTTATGCGCTTCATGGGGGTGGCAAAGCTAAATGACATTAACCGTCGTTCTCCTTGAGTGCCAGTACGAACATTCCGCCAGATCGGTTTCCACCCGGGGCGTGCGCAGCGTTCATTTTTGCGAGGGGTGAAGGCTTCCTATTTGCCTGGGCTGGATGCCCAAAATGCTTCGGAAATCGAAGCCAAAGTCAGTCCGGAGGTTATCACACGGTTTTCCGGAGTGTCAAACAAACTACGTATCAAATAGACGCCGAAATGGTGCGTTTTTCCACCGCTTTTTACCGGAGCGCTTGTTAGAGATGCCCCGATTGGCGCACGGGTTGTGTGCTACTGGACGCGCCCATTTATGCTGGAAAGGTCAATGATGTCGTAAGGTGAGGGGTGGCGAACCCAGTTTATCAAGATGTGTTGAATCTGAATTAGAATCAATTCAGTACAGGCCCGTAGCGATTTTGCCAATGTTCTATTGAGATTCTGTACGCAGTTGAACCAATCAAGGGACGTGACATCTTAAGCGTGTCTGGAACAAACCTTGCTGAATGTATCAATCTCTCTCCCGGGAGTGGATGCGTCCTGATCAGGATCTTAACCGAAAACGATGTCAACAGCCCTAAAAAATAAATCGTTATCTACTGCGGAACTCAGGGAAATGCCCGGCCGCCCATCATTGCAGCCAACCGCTGCAAATGCGGTGCGGTTGTTCTTTAATCGCGAACTGAGTCTGCTGGAATTTCACCGGCGCGTTTTG
>JBDUCC010000193.1:0-5634 GCA_040003675.1 bacterium
GACTTCCCTTCCTTGACACTGTTTAAGCCTGACTGTTACATTACGCGGTCTTTTTGCCATCTCGATTATTCCCTATTGTTTGCAAAGGAGTCTTCTTGAGTACTGAATCAGGTTTCTTGTTTACCTCGGAGTCTGTCACCGAGGGACATCCGGACAAAATTTCCGACGCAATATCAGACGCGATCTTAGACGCAGCCTTGACCGAGGACCCGCGGGCGCGGGTCGCTTGCGAAACACTCGTGACCACCGGCCTGGTGGTTATCGCTGGAGAAATCACGACCGAAGCGCGCATCGACTATGGCCGAGTGGCGCGCGATACGATCAAAGAGATTGGTTACACCAGGGCCAAGTATGGCTTTGACTCGGAAACGTGCAGCGTCTTGTCGGCCATCGACCGTCAATCTCCGGACATCGCGATGGGCGTGGATACGGGCGGCGCCGGCGACCAGGGTTTGATGTTCGGCTTTGCATGTAACGAAACGCCGGAGTTGATGCCGTTGCCCATTCAGCTGGCGCACATGCTCGCCAAACGGCTTTCCGAAGTTCGCAAGTCAGGTGCACTTCCCTACTTGCGGCCGGACGGAAAATCACAAGTAACAATTGAGTACCGCGACGGCCGCCCATTTCGCGTGGAAGCGGTGGTGATTTCGTCTCAGCACAGCCCTGATGTGGAAAACGATCAGTTGCGCAGCGAGATTCAGGAACAAGTGATCAAACACACGGTCCCTGATGAGCTTCTCGATAGCAATACCAAGTATCACATTAACCCAACCGGGCGGTTTGTGACTGGTGGACCACAGGGCGACGCTGGCCTGACTGGAAGAAAGATCATTGTTGACACTTACGGTGGCTACGCTCCGCACGGTGGCGGCGCCTTTTCTGGCAAAGACCCGACGAAAGTGGATCGCTCAGCTGCATACATGGCCCGTTACGTGGCCAAAAATATTGTGGCTGCCGGCCTTGCAGATCGATGCCAGGTGCAGCTAGCCTACGCGATCGGCGTGGCCGATCCCGTATCGGTTAACGTTGAGACGGCCGGGACGGGTCGCATTTCAGAGCATGCTCTCGCCAAGCTGGTACGCGATCATTTCGAATTAACGCCGCGTGGAATTATCGAGTCGCTCGACCTGCGCCGGCCTATCTACAAAGCAACCGCTGCCTATGGTCACTTCGGCCGCGACGGTTTTAGTTGGGAAAAAACTGACAAAGCAGAAGCGCTTCGAACAGCCGCCGGAATCTAAGTACTTAGCCAGCGGATAACTAACTTAACAATTCTTAAAAAAGACAAAGCAATATCTTAAAAAGGACAAAGCAATAATGAGTGCAACCAGCGCAGTTGAGTTTGACGTGAAAGACATTGGCCTTGCCAAACAAGGCAAGCAACGAATCGAATGGGCCGAGCGAGAGATGCCGGTACTACGCTTGATTCGCGAGCGCTTCGGCGACGAAAAGCCGCTGGAAGGCGTTCGCATAGTAGCTTGCGCGCATATCACCACTGAAACTGCGAACCTCGCGCGCGCCCTCCAAGCCGGTGGCGCAGAAGCTGTGCTGATTGCCTCCAATCCCCTTTCAACTCAGGACGATGTTGCTGCTTCACTTGTTTCCGACTGGGGTATTCCGGTTTATGCAATCAAGGGTGAATCAACCGAAACTTACAATCGTCACGTGCGCACCGCTCTCGATTTTCATCCCGAAATTATCATTGACGATGGTTCGGACGTAGTGGCAACGCTGATAAAAGAGCGCGGTGATCAGGTTAAGGAATTGATCGGATCGACTGAAGAAACAACCACCGGCATCCAGCGTCTCAATGCGATGGAAGCGGCGGGCGTTTTAACCTTTCCGACAATTGCCGTGAACAACGCGCAGACGAAGCACTTCTTCGACAACCGCTACGGCACCGGACAATCAACGCTCGACGGCATCATCCGCGCAACCAACATTCTGCTGGCCGGCAGAAATCTTGTTGTGATTGGTTATGGCTGGTGCGGCAAGGGAGTTGCGCTGCGCGCCCGCGGTATGGGTTCCAACGTTATCGTCACCGAGGTGGATCCCATCAAAGCGGTGGAAGCAGTGATGGATGGTTTTCGCGTAATGCCAATCTCCGAAGCTGCGGCGTTGGGCGACATATTCGTTACGGTAACCGGTAATCGCCACGTGATCGATCGCGAGCATTTTGAAAGGATGAAAGATGGCGCGATTGTCTGTAACAGCGGACACTTTGATCTTGAACTCAATCTGGTCGCGTTGCGCGAATTATCAGCCGAAGCAACAAGCGTGCGCCCGTTCGTTGAAGAGTACAAGCTTAAATCAAATGGTAATCGGGTGATGGTGCTTGGTGAAGGCCGCTTAATTAACCTTGCTGCAGCCGAGGGCCATCCCGCGAGCGTGATGGATATGAGTTTCGCAAATCAGGCCCTGTCGGTTGAGTACCTGGTGAAGAAAAAAGGTGAACTCAGTCCCGGCGTCCATCTGTTGCCACCGGAAGTCGACACAGAAATCGCCAGTCTTAAACTGAAAGCGCTCGGTCTTTCAATCGACACGCTGACAGCCGAGCAACTCGAATACATTTCCAGTTGGGAAACTGGCACGTAAAGCCCGCGTACACAAAAAGGGAATATCAGTGGCAGGAAGTCGGGAGACTTCATGCTTTTTGTTTAGCTGGAAGTCTGTCGGAATAACCTTAACGCCCGGCAGTTTGTTATATATCATAGCCACAGGTGGGCATTCGCTGCCGCCGAACAAAGACGCTGAAGCTGTGCTGCGGACTACCCCAATTGCATGCGACATCTTAGATTCTTCTACCTCCACCGTGGTCTGTTAGCCAGCCCCCCTCTCATATTGGCATTGTTCCTATCTCACGGACAGGCAGAAAATGGTTGGCTCGTTTGGACAATTGGACTCCTTATCTTCTGCCTGGGATTGTTCGGGCGCATCTGGGCTCAACAGCATTTGCGTTACCGCCTCAGTGGCCCCATAACATTAACGCAGACGGGTCCTTATGGGTGGCTACGAAATCCAATCTACGTCAGCACTATTCTGATAAGTGTTGGTTTGACAGTGGTATCAAGGGTCTTGTGGCTTGTTCCAATAACGATTCTCTGGTTTGCAGTTCTCTACTCTATTGTGGTGAGAGAAGAAGAAGAGTGGATGTCGAGAGTATTTGGTGGGGGGTACAGGGCCTACTTTGAAGAGGTTCCTCGATGGATACCGCACCGCTCCAAAATGCGTCTCCAATGCGTCACCGAGTATTTGGTTCCTTCGATCAGGGCGGAGATCTACAATTTGCTGTACCTCATACCCTTTGTAATAAAGGAACTCGTGCGCAGATAAATAAGGCAGCGACTCAATGCCGGTCGCTGGCGCTGTGAGTATATTTCGAGTTGTGAAACGGGCATTTAGAGCTGAGGCTCTACGTTCGAACGCGAGAAAGAAAATACGTTCCGGCTGCCGCGAATATTACCGGCGGAGACCACGCCGCAACTTCGGGCGGAAGCAATCCATGATTCCCTAGTTGCTGAAAGCCCCCGCCTACGCCCCAGTAAGCAATGCTCACGCCGACTGCGACGCACATCGCAACGAGTGCGCCTCGCCTCCCGAAGGCCAACGCCAGGGGCATTCCAATAAAAGCCATTAGCAGAACGCTGAATGGGTTGACGTATTTCCGTTGCAGTGCGAGGGTCAGGGCGGAGACATCTACGCCACGCATTTTTGCCGCTCTCAAATAGCTGCTTAAGGCTGGGACGCTCAACTGTGAAGGCCGGTCATTAGTTGGCTTAAACACGTGCGCGGGTTCCACTCCTGCTAACTTTGTCTCGGCCGCGACTTCCCGCTCCGCTATCATTCCTTGCAAGTTGATCGTCTCAGCTTCTTTTACTATCAATTCTTTAGGTCCGAGCCAAGTCCCTCTGCTTCCGGTTGTGACACGAATCAAATGCACCCGTTCATCGTCAAGCTCATAAATAGTTGGCTCATTCAAGATTCCACGTTGGTCATCAAACTCATAAGAGTACAAGCGCTTACTTTCAATTGATGCCAACCACTGTCGGCCGGTTCCGGTGATCGCCCTCGGTTGCCCGCCCCTGATTCGGGCCCGCAGGGCTTCCTGCTTCATGTTCGCTGACGGCATTAAGTGTTCCTGTACTAACCACGTGCCGGCGCCGGCGGCGATGGCAAACAAAAGGCCTGGGATCATAAGCCGGTACACACTCTGGCCGGACGCCCACCACGCGATTGCTTCGCTACGTCGGGCGAGCAGGGCGTAGGTGATGAGGACGGTGATCAGCATCGTTGCCGGAAACAGCTCTACCGTGAACAGCGGAAGAACGGATACCAGATACTTCGCGACAACCATCGCCGGCACATGATTGGCGCCAATAAAACGCCACAACTCGAACAACGTGAAAATAACAACAATCGAGAGCAAAGCAAGGAACCCAAGCAGGAAACTTATCGCCAACGTGCGGAAGAGGCTCATATCAAGCAAGCTTGGGAACCCGGACCGACCCGCGCCTAAGGTTTGTTTAGTGACAACGCTTCTATGCGTCTCGCCGCGCACCTTGTCATTTCTTTGCAGTCTCCGAACGAAGGTAAGTCCGGGGACACGTTTGAAGCGCAAGAGCATCATGCTGAAGGCGACTATTAGGGCGGTCGCCATCCATTGGCCGACAATCGCGGACACAGAATTACCTCGTGAGAGAGATTCACCAAGCAGGGAGATCAAGTAGTAGACAATGACGACTGCGAGTGATAACAGGATGCCGGCGCCGCGCCCCCCGCGTCTAACACGGAGCCCTAACAAGCCGCCAAATAGGGCAAAAACAAATGGCGCCACAGAGAGCGCAAGTCTGCGGTGAAGGGTCCTTTCCGCTTCCCTTCTTTCATCCATCGAATCTGAGTGGGCTTTGCGTTTTAAATCAGCCCAATCCAGCTCTTCGGCTCTCGCCTCTTTTTCACTTAAACGATCGACCAACGCAGCCCGCCCCGTGTTTATTGCAAGCCGAAGCTGGTCTAATCGCTCAACCGTGTAAGAGCGTTCGGCACTGTGCGAAGGCGGAATCTTCATTGCCACTGCATCACTCAAAACCAGCTCCGACTTCTCGCCCGACGAATCTATTCTTCCGGAACGAGCCGTCACTACTCTGTTAGAGCCATCAGCCTGTTGGGCATAAATGAAAACACCTTCCCACAAACCCTGACTTTTATCACCGTCTCTCACGTAGACTACATATCCGGGAATCTCGGTATTGAAGGTGCGCGGCTCGACCGGCGACTCCAGTTTCTTGAGCGCCCCCTGAACAGCAAATCGCCGCAGGTCGCGTGCAGCTTTCGGTGCTTCCTTCAGGTGCAGAAATATCGTGCCAGAGGTGCTGATAGCCCCGATTAGCAGAATCGGCCACAGCAACGTCCATGTCCCCACGCCCGCTGCGCGCATCGCAACGATCTCACTATCGCTTCCCATACGCGAAAATCCGATAACAACGCCCGCCAAAACCGCCACGGGCAATGTCAGCGTCAAAACATTTGGAAGAAGCGCCGCGGCAATTTCGCCGGCGAGGTCCATCGGCAAGTCTGCATAAGCAGCAAGCTCCGAAAACCGAGCCGCCTGCTGCGTGAAAAGGATCGCTGACAGCA
>JBDUCC010000194.1:0-5607 GCA_040003675.1 bacterium
ATCCCAACGTGCATGTCGTGCAGTACGACACTGCGCTCAACTCAGCAAACGCGCGAATGTCGGCGTCAGAAATTATTCTTGAAAGCGAAGCAGTGTCGCCCGGTTTGAATTTCATGATTGTTGCTGTCGTCTACAAATAGAGACTCTCGATCAAATCGCGATGATGCGCGGAGACAATCTCGCGTTTCAGCTTTCCCGTGGGCGTCACCTCGTCTTTTTCAATTTCAAAGTCGCGCTCGACAATTGCGAACTTCTTGATAGCTTCAGACGTCGACACCCGGATGTTGACCTCGTCGATCATCTTCTGCACCAGCTTGCGCAGGGACTCGGATCTCGCCAGATTGTTGGAGTCCCCTGCTACTTCGTGAGCGCGCGCGAACTCGATGGCTTCCGCCGGGTTCAAAGTAATCAACGCCACCAGGTAACTCTTGCCCTCACCGTAGACCAGGGCGTGACTGATCAAGTGGTGTTCCTTCAACATGTTTTCGATGAGTGCCGGCGAAATCTTCTTTCCAGTTGAAGTAACAATCAGTTCCTTCTTGCGTCCGGTGATCTTTAAGAATCCATCCTCGTCGATCTCACCGATATCTCCTGTTAGCAGCCAGCCGTCGCGAAACATCTCGGCAGTTTGTTCCGGCGCTTTGTAGTAACCGCTGAACATCATTTCGCTATGAATCATGATCTCGCCGTCTGCAACGATTTTCACTTCGCAGCCGGACATCGGTGGGCCAACTGTGCCGAACTTGTGGTTGTCCGCGCGATTGAACGCGACGCAGATATTTTCGGTGAGGCCATACGCTTGTAAAATCGGCAGCCCGGCGGCGTCGAAGAACTCGGCAACCTCGAGCGGAAGCGGCGCGCCACCGGAAGTTGCCAGACGAATGCAACCACCAAAGTAATCTTTTACTTTCTTCAGCACCGGAGCCGCATTAAGATCGAATTCAGTTTGCAGTGCTTTAGGAACTCCCTGCCGTGACTGGCGCAAGCGTGAAATTCTGCGACCGACGTCAAGCGCGCAATAGAACTGCTCACGATCCTTTTCAGACGCGGCTTCAACATCAGCCACGATGCGCGCGTGAATTTTTTCGAAGAACCGCGGCAAGCTGGCGAAAACCGTCGGTTTTACTTCCAGCATGTACTCGCCCAGCCGTGACAAATCATCGACGAAATACGCTGGAGTGCCGCCATAGAGCCGGTTGTATAAACCTGAAATACGTTCGGCCACATGACAATAAGGCAGATAAGAAAACGCGACGTCGGTGTCAAAAATCGGGACTGTCTCGCGCATTGACTCAACGCTGTTGATGATATAGCGATGGCTGAGACAGGCGCCCTTGGGCGGACCGGTTGTGCCCGAGGTGTAGACCATGATGGCGATGTCTTCGGCTCCCGCCGTTTCCGCGCGCTCGCTCAGTAACTCTGAAAAGCGTTCCCGGTTTTCATGGCCACGGCGAATTAGTTCCCGGTAGCTAATCACCTCATCCGATTCACTCGCCGCTGCGTCGTCCAGTACAACAATCGTTCTTAACTTGGGTAGCGCTTGAAGGATGGTCAGAACCTTTGCGAGCTGCGCGCGAGTATCGACCAACAGGAATTCAGCATCGGAGTGATCGATGATGTACTGGCACTGCTCGGCAGAACTCGTAGGATACAAGCCGACACCAACGCCGCCCGCCGCGATCGTTCCGATGTCGACGATAGGCCACTCGGGCACGTTGCCCATCAGGATTGCAACTGAACCGCTTTTCTTGAGCCCCAATGACAGAAGTGCCGTTGCAAAATCATGGGCTTCATTATTGAAGCGATCCCATGAAATTCCCTGCCACTTTTCATCGCGGCGAAGATAGAGGACGTTGCGCGTTTGTCCAGATTCGCAATACTTCCGCACGCGATCACTGAATAGGGAATAGATATTCGGATAGTTCATTGAACCTTAAAATCTCAATTGCAGCCCTCAGAAATCACCAGCGGAACGCAACACAAGCCATGTTGAGTCCGCCCCCCGACGCGCACATGATCAGATTATCGCCGCGCTTCACCTTGCCTTCGCGCACGGCGTCATCCAGGACCATGGGAATGCATGCAGACCCCGTGTACCCCCACTTCTGCATGATCGTGTGCGTCCGATTCAGCGGCACCTCGAGCACCTGCATAACTTCTTTGATTGTGCTTAGGTTTACCTGGGTAAACAGAAAGAGCCCAATGTCATCCAGCGTGAGATTGGATTTCGCGAGGACTTCGCGAACGATCCTGGGCCAGCCTTCGATATTCACTTCCGGAGGATACCTCTGGGCAAAGCGCAGTTTAGTCCAACGCGCTTCATGCAGGATTTCTTCTGTTACAGGCATGCGCGTGCCGCCGGCATAGATACCCATGTATTCGGAAAACGATCCATCAGCTAGCAGCCTAGAAGCAAGAAACCCAGGTCCTTGCTGGCTCGCTTGCACGACGACTGCACCGGCTCCGTCAGCGAACATTGTTGCCGTCTTTTTGTCGCTCCAATCGAGATACTTGCTCATCGCGTAGGCGCCGATCACCAAAACATATTTGTATTCCGAATCGGCGATGATGAACTTCGAGGCCGTGTCCAGCGCAGTTACAAAACCGGAGCACGCACAGTTAATGTCGAACGTGCCCGCGTTCTTAGCGCCGATGCGATGCTGCACCACCACTGAGGTCGCCGGAGACAAATGCTCGGGGGTATCAGTCGCGAGAATGATCAGGTCGAGCTGTTCAGGTGTTATCCCTGCAGCTGCCAACGCTTTCAAACTGGCCGCCGCGGCAAGATCAGCGGTGCTTTCGTCTGCGGCGCAGACGTGGCGTTCATTTATGCCAATCACCTGCGAAACGAACTCGTTGATATCCTCACCGAGCATGCGGCTGAGGTCATCGTTTGTAAGGATCTTCTCCGGAACATACGAACCGGTTCCAATGATGCGAGCGTAGGTCATGCTAGTCTTGCGTTAAGAACTCCACCACTATTCGATTGAATTCATCGAGCTGCTCGATGAAAAACAAGTGACTGCCGCCTTCGATTAAGCGCAAGCGTGCGCCCGGAATCTGCTGCGCGAGGTTACGCGAGTTCTGCACCGGCACGATTGCATCAGCGGTACCGCTGAGCACGAGAGTCGGGGCTTTGATCGCATCTACGCGATGCTCGGAGTCGAATCCCAGCCCAGCCTGCAGTTGAGCCTTGTAAGCTTCTTCCACTACTGGATTCGCCAGCCGTAATTGGATCAACTCTTCAACACCCTCGGGATGGTCGCGCACAAAACCCGGCGAGAAAGCCGGCGACAGATTGCGCCGAACCCTGGCTTCGGTGTTGAAGCCATCTGTCGAAAGGACCGCCGTCAACGTTTCCAGCGAAGGGGCTACATGATTCGGCCCACCAAAACCGGTGCAGCAAAGTGAAAGAGTGCGGGTTGCTGCGGGATAAGCCAGTGCAAATTCTTGCGCCACAAATCCGCCGAATGACGCCCCCAGGATATGCGCTTTCTCAATCCCGAGCCCCTGCATTAAGGCGGCGGTGTCATCGGCGAGGATTCGCATCGTCAACGTTTCCGACTCGAATGACGACCTACCTATGCCCCGGGGATCAAAAGTAACTACCCGAAATTTCGTGGCCAGCGGAGCGACGTGCTTAGACCAAATCCATGCGCCAGCAGCAAAGCCGGGAATGAGCACGAGCGGTTCCCCATTTCCATAAACTTCGTAATGGAGATCAACGTCAGCGAGAGTTAATTGTGGCATGCGTTTGAAGGTATCCCACCGAGGTGCAGAGACACAAAGCAATTGCTACGAAGCAAAACGGGCGACGACTCATCAGCCTGCGAAGCAGGCGAAAGCATAAAGCCTGGGGTGAAGCGTAGTGGAACCCCAGGAGGGAAAGTTAACAAAGTTTTAAGCCCGCGGAGCGGGCGACAGCCGTCACCGCCCAATGCTGTCACCCGCTCCGCGGGCTGTCACTACATTTGGATCTTGAACCTGGGGTTCCGCTACGCTTCACCCCAGGCTTTACGCTTTCGCCTGCTTCGCGGACTCCCAATTAAAAGTTCAGCTTGAATGCAAACTGGACTACGCGCGGTCCAGTACTTGCCGAAATAATTCTCCCGAAAGATCCAAGCGCGATGTTGTTAACCGGGTTCGCGTAGTTTACCCAGTTGAATAGATTGAAGAACTCTGCCCGAACCTCGCCGCGCACCCGTTCGTTGAACGGGATAAACTTGATCACGGAAAAGTCGACGTTTTTCTGTCCTGGACCAGTTAGGAAGTTTCGCGGCGTGTTGCCAAAAGGATTAGCTGGGTCAAACGTCGGATTATTGACCACCCCTACACTGGTGCCATCCACGCGCGGTCGCGAAGTTACAAATGCTCCCTGAGCGAAGTAACTATTGAGGCAACTGGAAACGTCGCCACTACATTGGATCTGTCCGGTAAAAGCCGGATTGCGGTTAGCCCGGCTGAAAACTGCGTTCCCGGGATTATCAATGATCGAAAAGGGCAACCCCGACTGAAACACCGCGATTGCGGCAATCTGCCAATTGTTCAACAAAGCGCGAGCAGCGCCTGATTCGTATTTGGACTTAGGCAGATCGTAAACCCCACTGATAACCAGCCGCTGTTCGCGATTGAAGTCTGAGCGGCCATAGTTCGATTTCCAATTGAACTGGTCGCCCGCCGGACTCGCAAGTTCATTCACCGGTGTGCCGTTGTAATAATCGTGTGACTTGCCGTAGGTGTAGGCTGCCGTCATCTGTAAACCTTGTGCATAACGTCGCGTCAAGGTCAGTTGCAGCGAGTTGTATCTCGAGTTCCCCGTGGTTTGAATTTGGTGCACACCACCAGTCACATTCTTATTCGTGGAAAGAATACTTCCCAGTGCCAAAGGCGGCACGAAGCTGTTCGTTGCCGCAACATAGAATGGTTGGTTGAGATTTATGACTTGTAACAACTTGGTGCCTTTGTTGCCTACATAGCCGACTTCAAGAACCGTGTTCTTCATAAACTCCCACTGCACACCCAGGTTGTACTGTTGCACATATGGCGTTCTTAAATTCGGATCGACGAAAATTCCACTTACCGGTACGCCAACAAAAGGCGCGAGCGGCGTGAGCACTGAGGGAATCGTCGCCGCAGTTGGAAATGTTGAAGGCGCCGGAAGCGGCACGAACGGGTCAGCGAGCGTCCTCGTCAAGCCCGGTAAACCAACACCTAAACCCAGGTAGGGAAAATTGAAGAGCTGAGTATTGATAAAACGCGTCGAGAAACGATCGTAGTAGATTCCATAACCGCCGCGGACAACGATCTTGCCGTCGTTATCAGCGCGATAGGCAAAACCAACGCGGGGCGCGAAGTTATTCTTGTCAGGCGGAATCAGTGTTTCATCCACCGTCGGAACGCCGGCAAGCTGACCGCCTGCGGCCTGGACGATGCCGTTGGGCGGAGCGCCCACGCGGAATTGATCAGGAAGGAAATTAACAAGTCGTCCTCGTGAATCGACTGGTGGTCCAAAGTAATCGTATCGGACGCCCAGGTTTAGGGTCAGACGATCATTAAATTTGTAGTCGTCCTGCACGAACGCACCGAAATCCTTGACCGTGTAGTGAC
>JBDUCC010000195.1:0-5578 GCA_040003675.1 bacterium
CTTCGCAGGACTTTTATCTCGCACACAGTTTCCAGAACGGTGGTCCGGGCAGCGTCGGCAACAATTTTGTGCCAGCAATAGGGACCTTCAACGTGACCTTCCCGTCTACCGCCACAGTGCCCTTCGGCCCCGGCGTGCCGATTTTTCCCGGCACAACGGCTCCCCCGACTCCCTTTCCGATCTTTGGCGTCGATCTGAATCTTCGCACGCCTTACGTCCAGAGCTACAACGTCAATCTCCAGCATTCGCTGACTGAGGGAACGGTGGTCCAGGTTTCGTATGTGGGATCGATGGGAAGAAAGCTTTATCGCGTTCGCGACATTAACCAAGCGGTGCCTGGCGCGGGAACCGCTCAAAGCCGAAGACCATTCAACGCGCGTTTTCCGCAGTACAGCTTCATCAACTACTTTGAGACCTCGGCAAACTCAAACTACAACGCGTTGCAGACCTACGTGCGAAGGCGACTATCGAGTGGGCTGACGGCCTTCGTTTCCTACACCTGGTCCAAGTCTATTGACGATGCTTCGAATGGCATTTATGGCGGCACGCGGGGTGTTTCGTTTCCCCAGGATAGTTATAACGCGCGGGCCGAACGTGCGGTTTCCAGTTTCGACGTGCGGCATCGCTTCACTTTAAACTTCGTTTATGATTTGAAGTTCCTGCCGCATCGGCTCGCAGGGTTGCCGCAGCGTTTGACGGAAGGCTGGCAATTGGCCGGAATCCTTACCTCCTCGAGCGGCATACCAATCACGCCATTCACCAGCGCGGACGTAAGCCTGACGGGCGAGCTAAACGATCGTCCGAACATCATCGGTGATATTTACGCGGGCGGCCGCACGGTCGCCGCCTGGATCAATCCATGCGTCCTCCTCGCCAATGGCACCCGTACAAGCACCTGTCGTCCGGGCGACACTCCTGCCTGGCAGATTCCGGCGGCCGGCACGTTTGGCAACGCCGGACGCAACATCATCGTGGGCCCGCGTTTCAACGTGTTTGACTTCTCAGTTAACAAGAACACGCGGATCAATGAACGAGTCTCGGTGCAGTTCCGCTCCGAGTTCTTCAACATCTTCAATCATCCCAACTTCGCGCTGCCGAATGTGCAGGTTAACAGCGGCGCCTTCGGCACAATTGGAAGTACGCCGGATGTAGATGCTGGAAATCCCCGTCTTGGCGACGGTGGCCCGCGCGTGCTGCAATTTGGGCTTAAGTTGATCTTCTAAACCGGTTGCCCGGGTCACGACAGGTGAGACTTTGAAGAGATTACGACCTGGGTTTTCGGCAGATGCGCGCCGATTCAGCTGTCCCCGAATTTCCGACTCTATGAGCTTATTTACTTGGGTGAGGGTCTGCTAAGCAGGGTGGCTTTCTTTCACCACAAATACTTTCTTAACTGTTTGGGTCATTTCAGGGGTTCAAGCTACCTTTCCAACGTCGCTATTGACATCTGTTTCCATCTGGCATAAAAACAGAGCCTATAGAACACCTTTTCGGGTAAGGCCCATTTCACCACGCCATTCCCAGATCTCCAGTGGCGAAGGAAATGAGGCTTCTTGAAACCAAAGCGTCATTCTTCGAGTCCACTTGTGCGGAGGGGACTCATTTTGCCCCAGAAAGGATCAAGTCGCATGATCATCTCCATCGTTCGTCTTTTCGTAAAAGGAAGCATCCTCACATTGCTGGCAGCAACTATTTTGATGCCAGTTTTGTCCGCTAACGCGCAATGTCCGACGAACGTTTTGACTTCTGGACTCCGGACACCGCTTGGCATTACGCAGTCAAATCAAAACAACCTCGTCGTTTCGGAGACCGGTACATCGGGCGTTCTGCACTCGGGTCGCATCTCCATCGTTGAACGCGACGGAACTCGCCGCACGCTCCTTGACGGGCTGCCTTCCGGCCCAAACGATATCGGAGACCCCTCTGGTCCGGCCGGCGTTTTTATGCGTGGACGCACGCTCTACGTCGCCATTGGTGTGGGGGATACTACCCTGCCAAATCAATTCCCTAACCCGATCCCTTCATCGCCAATCTTCAGCTCGATTCTGGCCATCCACTTTAGCGCCAGCGTCGAGAGGAAAACTTTACAAGGCTTCTCGCTTCCACTCTCTGCGCAGCAGACCTTAGCCTCAGGCCAAAAGGTGACGCTATCCAATGCCGATGGCGGCAAGCTCACCGTGGAGCTTATCGCTAATTTCCCGGATTTTACGATTGACCCAACGAGGCCACCCAGTTTTTTTCGAAATGTAAATCCTTTCGATCTGGTTGTCGTTGGCGATCAGATCTACGTCACGGACGGTGGCCAGAACCTGGTCAGACAGGTTGACATCGCGACGGGTACGTTCTCGACACTTGCGACCTTCCCGAAGGTGCTAAACCCGCTGCCGGTCGGCCCGCAAGGGCTGTCGGTCGAAGCCGTGCCAACGGGCATCGCTTACTCTGATGGTCAGCTTCTAGTCACACTATTCAGAGGGTTCCCGTTCCCGGCGGGAACGTCAGTTGTGGAGCAGGTGGATCCCCAGACTGGGGCTCACGCACCATTTATAAGCGGGCTCAGGACAGCCATTGACGTGGTCCCGCTAAGGGAGGGCAGCGAAACCCACTATCTGGTGCTGCTGCACTCGTCCGCCGGTGGGGCGCCTTTGCCGCCTTTCTCCAATGCCGGGCATCTGCTGCATTTCGAAACACCAGCCGGCCCATCAACTGTCGTCTCCAACTGCTTAAGGAGACCAACCTCGATGGTGGTGGACGAAAAAACCGGCTTAACTTACGTAACTGAAGTCGCTGGTAGAATTATTGAGATAGCGGGGGCGTTGTAGAAGCGTTTGGTCCAAGCGCCGTTTCGAAAAAACAGACGACCAGGGCGGCAGGCTTTCGGGCTTGCCGCTTTTTTTAGCTCAGAATTCGCAGGATTAAATCCGGCATATCGGTTAACAGTGTTCCCAGCATAATAACTGCTGGCTTCGGCGGCCAATACGCTCTTTCCTCGCCTAGCGTCTTATGGCTTTGTTGAGGTCTGACGTCTTTCTTTCTAAATCTCGTGGCGGTTAGATAAGGCTTTATCCATTGTTACTTCATCCACGTACTCGAGATCGCTCCCGACCGGCATTCCCATCGCAATGCGCGTGACGAGCAGACCGAGCGGTTTTAGCAGACGGCCAATGTAGTTTGCTGTGGCTTCGCCTTCAGTGGTTGGGTTGGTTGCCAGGATAACCTCACTCACTTCCACTCCATCATTGTTTTCCGGCTTTAAGCGCGGCAGGAGATTCGCGAGATGCAGTTCATTTGGACCGATGTGGCGGATGGGGGACAGACTGCCGTGCAGCACGTGATAGACGCCTTTGAAGCTGCGCGTTTTTTCGACGGCGACCAGACTGTGGGGTTCTTCAACAACACAGATGACGGAATGATCGCGCGAGGTGGATGCGCAGATGCGGCAAGGATCGATGTCAGTGAGGTTGTTGCAGACCGAGCAAAGAACGATACGTTGTTTGACGTCGCGCACCGCCGTGATCAAGCGATCGAGTTCGTTATCCGGCGTGCGCATGATGTGAAAGGCAAGCCGCTGCGCAGATTTATGCCCAATGCCGGGAAGGCGTTTCAGTTCGTCGATTAGTTTGGTAACGGGTTCGGCGTATTCAAGCATAAGCAGTTTCGGGTTTCGGGTTTCGAGTTTCGAGTTGCAATGCCTTCCGAATCTTGAACTCGAAACTCGGAACTCGGAACTCGGAACTCGAAACAAGGGCTTAGCCCAGTAACCCCCCAAGCCCTGGCGGTAACATCCCGCCCAGCTTGCCCTTCATTGCTTCATCAACTTTACGGTTCGCCTCGTTGATCGCGGCGAGGATCAGGTCCTGAAGCATCTCGACGTCGCCTTCCTTGACTGCTTCCGGATCAATCTTGAGCGAAACGATTTCATGATTGCCCTTCATCTGCACGCTGACCACGCCGCCGCCCGCTGAAGCCTCGGCGCGCATTTCTTCCATCTCTTTCGACATCTTCTCCTGCATTACCTGCGCCTGCTTCATCATCTGTTGAATGTTTAATCCGCCAGGGAATTTCATTGCTCGCACCTCTCTAGAGTAATCAATTGTTGAATTGCAGCTTTGTGGCATCGTAGCTTTCATTAGAATCGAATGCAATGAGACAAGACTACCGCTCGTCGTTCTGTATCTGCTATAAGCTTGCGGCAAATGGCCAGCCCCGAACCTTCCCAAAGCGAGGAACGAACTCTCAAAGCTGAGATCAAAATTTATTACGATCTGCATGCTGCCGGCAGACCGTCTGCTCCTTTGCTCATTGCACTGCATGGCTATGGTGCGAACAAAAAACAGATGATGCGCGAGGCGCAACAGATGGCTCCTGAGGACTTTGCTGTTGTTTCGTTACAGGGTTTTCATCAACACCTGAAGGAACCAAAAGAAGCGGGTGGTCCATTGCGGTTCGGCTTTGGTTGGTTATCAAACTTCCATCCGGAAGACTCGGTGCGCGTGCACCACCAGGCGTTGTTGGATCTTATTCGGACATTAACTGCCCAAAACATTGCCGATCCGAGCCGAGTGTTTCTGCTTGGCTTTTCTCAGACCTGCGCGTTGAACTATCGCTTCGCTTTTGCGCACCCTGAATACCTGCGTGGCGTTATCGGCATTTGCGGCGGCCTGCCGGGAGACTGGGAGACGAGTGAAGACTACAAGCGAATAGACGCCGCGGTGTTTCATCTGGCGGGAGAGAAGGATGAGTTTTATCCCCCCGCGCGCGTGAGTGACTACGCGGAGCGCCTCAAGCTGCGAGCGCAGGATGTCGCGTTCAAAAGTTACGATGCGGCTCACGAGATTGTGCCGGCAATGCGCGACGATATCAGGAACTGGTTGAAGAAAGGATAGAGAGAATGCGATATAGAATCTTAACGGCGGCGAGTGTATTGCTGTTGCTTATTATGACGTCGGCGTTCGCTCAAACCAAAGCAAAGGCGAATCAGCGTAACGCCAGAGACGCCGCCGCGATCAAATCTGTGCTCGACGCGCAATGCGACGCCTGGAACCGCGGCGACATCGAGGGCTTCATGGGCGGCTACGAGCATTCTGAAAAAACTGTTTTCGTTGGCAGCGACAACATAACTCGAGGCTGGCAAACCGTGCTCGATCGTTACAAAAGGAATTACGACACGCGCGAGAAAATGGGCACGCTGACCTTTTCTGATCTGGAAATCACGCCGATTGGAAATGATAGTGCCCTCGTTTTGATGCGTTGGCATTTGCAGCGTGCCAAGGATGAGCCACACGGACGGTCCACGCTGGTAATGCGACGCACAAAGCAAGGCTGGAAAATTGTGCACGATCATTCGTCCGCTGCGCAGTAATTTTGCTAAGCGATGTATTCGTTTTTCTCTGTACAATTCTCAGCGTTCTGTGTACCAAGTCGTGCAATCCCGGAAAATCCGGGTCGACGCTGACGCCAAACTCGGAAACATCATTTAAGTAGCTAAGCCGCCTTTCTTCGGCGAATCGACTCAATAAGACTAGCCTTCAAGGACAATCCTGTGATAAATGCTCCGGCTCAGGCCGGAAATGGTTTCTCA
>JBDUCC010000196.1:0-5545 GCA_040003675.1 bacterium
GGCGTTAATCCGTTCACCGGATTGCCATAGAAGCCCTGGGCTTTTGCATTCACCGCATTCCATTTGTCCAGAGTCCCCATCACTTTCACCGGCAAAATGATTTTATTCGTCGTAAGGTTGCTCTGCCTGGCAATGCCATTATCAGCGTAGGTGCCATTGTTGCCGATTGAAAATTTCGTCTCGCGCACCTGCTCGCCATTGTAGTAAACCTTTACGACGTATTCGCCGGGCTTTTGATTGAGGATCAGCGCGTCTTTGTATGCCGTGAAATTACGAAAATCTTCCTTTACGATGAATTCCACTCTCTTGGGCCAACTGAATTTGAACTCGTTCCAAAACAGCGACTGATCGTCGCCTCGTTTGTCCGCCCAATAACGCTCGCCCGAATTTACCGATCCACCATCGTCCGTCGTAGCGATCTGTTGCCCGTTATGAAAAAGACGGGCTTCGAGGTTGTCGCCTTTAAGATCGCCTTTGAACCACATCCGAATCGTAGGAGTTGCATAGTCCGGATCGGTCTCGCTCTGCCAGTCGACATCGGCAAAGCCAATTGGCAGCTTCCAATCGTAATCGACGTAGTAATCGACTTCGTTCTTATAACGCGCGTCGGTGTTTTGGGGTTTGTACCGAACGACTTTGAACTTGCCCTGAAAGACGGTTGAGTTGTCACGAATGTTTGTAATCTTTAAGCCAAACAAACCTCCCGTCACAATAGCCTTCTTATCCCGATTGGAATCGCTCTCACTCGAAACTTTTCCTATCCCCGAGCCCTCGGTGAAGCCGGCCCGATACTCCAGTGGCTCGCTAAACCAGAGTGAACCGTCTGGCATAAAGTAATCGGCCTTAAGGCGCAACTTGGTTGAGCCCCCGTAAAACACGAAGAAATTAATACGAGGCACCCAACTAGTATTGTGATTATCGTTTGGTATCTTCCAGTAGTATTCCCAATGCTCGACTTGAACTTCGAGCGTCTCCGGCAGAAACTGAGGGGTTGTCATCGGCGGCTCTGGTTTAACCAGGTAGGGGCCACCTCCCCGCGGCGCGGCGGCGCTTGATGTGGTTCGAGTTTCCGGTTGTGGTTGTGCCGATTCTGTCTCAGTCGTCGGTGCTGGCTGGGCCGTTTCCGTTGGCGTCGGCTGTGGTTTTGGCTTCGGGATCTTGGGGATCTTGATCAATTGCGCCGAAGCAGTCTGGGCAATAAAGAACACTGTCACGAGCACGAGAAACATAAGAAACGGACGTCTCATTTTCGCCTCCTCTAATCAACTTGTTGGAAGATGTCCCACCATTGGGGAGATGAATCAACTTTTTAGGAAAATTCCCGATTCGTCTGTTCTGAAGCGTTGGATTTTGGTTGCGCAGAGAATATTCTTTTCAGCGTTTCTTGGCAATAGGAATGTAAAGTGACTGCCTTGGCTGGCGCCGCGTACAATGTCTCGGTGGCTTCCAACGCAGAAATTGAATCACTTATTCGTGATCTTCCCGATCCGCAAGGCGCGCGTCTGTTTCTGGAAAATCTGATTAACGAACAACCGCGCACTCATCAAAAGCTGGTCAAAGAAACCGGTCTGCTTGCCGACGCACTTACCCTGGCTGCTTACAGTCCGCTACTGGCTACGACCCTTGAACAAAATCCGGAATATATTCCCTGGCTCGCGCGCGAACGCGCTGATACGCGGGTACGCGCCGCCGAGCAGTTGCGAGAATCACTCGCAAGATTCGCGCTTACGAATTCGTCGTTAACGCCGGCGGTATTGTTTGCGCGTTTTCGTCGTCGCGAACTTTTGCGGATCTATCTTCACGATGTAAGACGCGCCCACACGCTAGTGGAAACAACTGAAGAGCTTTCGAATCTGGCCGACGCGATCCTGGATTACGCCTTGAGCCTGGCGCGGCAATCGCTTGATAACAAATACGGCTCACCGCTTTGCGACGATGCGCATGGCCGTATTGCGACGGCCGACTTTTGCGTGGTGGCCCTCGGCAAGCTGGGTTCGCGTGAACTTAATTACGCTTCCGACATCGATCTCGTTTTCGTTTATTCGGACGATGGCATGACAGCGGGCTCGGGTGAACGTGAAAAGGTCAGCAATCGCGAGTACTTCATCAAACTGGCAGAAGCGATCAGCAAGCTAGTCGGTCAGCCTGCCGGTGAATCCCCGGCTTATCGCGTCGACCTGCGCCTGCGGCCACACGGCCGGGATGGCGCGCTCGCGTCTTCACTCGGCGAGATTTTGAAGTACTACGAAAAAACGGCACAGGCCTGGGAACGACAGGCATTGATTCGCAGTCGCGCGGCGGCGGGCTCAAACCAATTGTTTTCGCGATTCGCGGCTGCGGCACAGAAATACATCTATCGTTCTAATGTCTCGATAGAAGATGCACTGTCAAGCGTGCGTTTAGCCAAACAAAAAATCGACCGGCAAGTAGAACGCCGGGCTGCAGGCTTCAACGTGAAACTGCAACGAGGCGGAATCAGGGAGATCGAGTTCATTGCGCAGGCCCTCCAGTTGGCCCATGGTGGCCTCGACGAATGGTTGCGTGGTGCGCACACGCTGATTGTTCTGGGCCGCTTGGCTGACCGCGAACTGATCAGCGAGCAGGAACGCACGCAGTTATCTGAAGCCTATGCATTTTTGCGCATGCTCGAGCATCGCCTGCAGATGGAACACGGGCTGCAGACCCATACGGTGCCGGAAAACGATGAGCAACGAAGTCTGGTTGCCAGACGCATGGGATTTTCGGGAGCAGCTGCACTTGGGCATTTCAATCGTGCCCTCGACTTGCACACGAACAATGTCCGCCGCGCGTATGATCGCGTGTTTGCCGAAATTGTCGAAGAAGCAACTGCAAGTCCGACTGTTTTCACCCCCGACACAAGCGTGACTGCGCGCGACGCAACAGTTATTCAACACGCAGCCGCAGTGTTTGCGACGCATCTAAGTAAACAAACTTCGCAGCAGTTTTCAGATACCGAAACTCTCGCGCAATTGTTGACTGAGACCGCACACCAGGCGGCAAATCCGAAGCGCGCCCTGGCGCTGACGGCCCGAGTCGCTGCGTCTGTCGCCAAGGCCGAAGACGAAATTGAATTCTCGCGCGATGGCTTGCTTGCACTGGTCCGCCTTTGCGGAGCGTCCGAAGTGTTTGGTGAAATGGTCGCAGCCAATCCTGCGCTGCTTGCCGTGTTGAGCGCGCCGCCACGCAAACTACATCGAGACTATCGCGCGCAGCTGCGAGCTTGCGTAGATGCCGAAAAAACTTTCAAGGCGGAATTGTCTGCGTTCCGGCGCGAGTGGGCCACACTGCTGATCGAAATCGGTGCGCAGGATGCAGCGAGCGAGATTTCAATCGCCGAGTCGAATCGTCGTCAAACTGAGTTGGCGGTCGCCAGCATAAACGTCGCCTACCTGATCGCGCGGCGCGAAATGGGGCGCCGCTATGGCCGCATTGACGCGGGTCCACGCATTGCGGTGTTGGCTCTTGGTCGATTGGCGAGCGGCGGTGTCGATTATTCGTCCGATCTTGATCTCATCATCCTCTACGATTCGCTGGTTGCTTCGCCGATCAGTTCACTGACTCGCGATGAAGCCTACGCGCGGCTTTCCGAGTTGATGATTGCTGCGCTCTCCAGCGTGACGCGCGAAGGCTACCTATATCGGGTTGATTTGCGGCTGCGTCCTGATGGTAAGAATGGATCGCTGGTAACAAGTTCAGAAGGCTTTCTCGAATATTTGAAACAACGCAGCGCCGTTTGGGAATGGCTGGCATATGTCAAACTTCACGCCGTTGCCGGTGATCTGGAACTGGGCCGGATGATTGAAACTCATGCCCGGCACGCTATCCACGAGAAGGCTGCGGCGACGGAGGTGAATGAGTTGAAGCGCGAGGCTCGGCATATACGCGAACGACTTGAGAAGGAGAAGACCAGCCGCGGGCGCGTGGCGGCAATCGATATCAAGCATGGAGCGGGCGGCATGCTGGATGTTTATTTTGCCGCACGATACCTGCAGCTTCGTGACGATGTGCCTGATGAAGGCGAGGACCGTTCGACGCAAGCCACCTTAGAACGGCTGCAAGCCACAGGGTCACTTGATAATGATGAGCGTGAGGCCCTTAATCAGGGCTATGCGTTACTTCGCACGGTGGATCACCAGCTCCGTCTCATCGTGGGGAGAGTAGCGGCGCTGCCAGCGATCGATCACACCGCTTTCGAAGAGATCGCTGCAAAGCTTGGTTACCAAAATGCTGCGAGCTTGAGAGAGGCGTTGTTAGACGCGATGCAGGCCATTCGGCAGACCTACGATCGAATTACCGCTGATTGATTCATAAGCTCCGCCCCTGAAAACTTATGCAAGGCGCTCAGGATCTCGCATCTCTTCATGCCAGCAGCAAGTGCACCAGCGATGCATGGATTTTCTTTCGTCGGCTCCGTAATTGCCGGAACCCGGCAACCGGCTTACGATTTCGCGCTCATCATCTTTCAGCTCATCCCATGTCTTCAGCTGTTCCTCCCCACACTTAGGGCACCTATCGTCCATATTCACGGCAACACCTCTTCGAGACTAACGTGACAAAAATTGCTGGTTTACGACGCTCGGCCAATCGTGTAACTTAGTTGCTGGCGGATGTCGAGCAACAAAGCCGGGCAGCGCTGCATCACTAAATTGAGAACACGAATAAGGACCGGGAAATGTTTCGTATTAAAGCTTCGTATACAGGCCAGTTGGAATTAAAGACCACGCTCGAGCGGGCGCGCGAGTTTTTTGGCGACTTCAAAAACTTTGCCGAACTGATGCCGGGCATCGAAGGTATTCGCAAAGAGAGCAGCGGCATCGCTCGCTGGATCGTGCGTGCCGAAGTGCCGGTGATCGGTTCAGTGCAGGCAAGCTTTGCTGTGCGCAAGACTGAAGATCGGCCCGAGCGGCTGGAATGGTCGCCGGCGGGATCAGAGATGAAAAATTACCTGCGCTACGCGGCGAATTTTGAAGTGCGCGGCCATAATGTCTTGATAAAAGTTTCGCAGCACGTCGAGCTGCGCCGGCCGCATGCGCGAGACCTGCACCGCTTCGCTGCGCTGGTAGGCGAGAGTGCTATCAGCTCGGAAATGCAGAAGCGAGTCAGTGAGATGATTAAGACATTTCTCGAACGAGCGCGGGTGAAGCTTGAAGGCGAGTCTAGCTTAAAGCAAGAAGCCTAGAACCGGCCCTGCAAAACGAAAAGAAGATTTTCCATTTACCATTTTCCATTTCTCATTTTTCATCGCAAGCAACTGCAGGGCTCCTTCGGGAGCCTTTCATTTTTAACAATAAGATTCAGCATGAAATTCCCGGGCACTCGGGAGCCGCAAGGATCTCCTTGCTTTGTTCTCAAATGGAAAATGAGAAATGGCAAATGGAAAATGGTAAATAGCTCTCTCTACTCTTTGCCACGGCCATAACTGATCATGTTGGCGAACATCCGGTACCCGCCGGGCACGCCTGCGCGCAATTGCCGGTACCACACCATACTCGTGTAGACGTAGTTTCCCTTGCCGTACTTTGCG
>JBDUCC010000028.1:0-18689 GCA_040003675.1 bacterium
TGCAGGACTTCATGTCGCTTTACGACTTGAACCGTCCTGATCTGAAGGAGAAGGCGTTCGGGCCCAGGCTACCGGAATGGCATGGTAAGCGTTCAATCTTTGACGCAATAAAAGAGCGCGATATCTTAATGCATCATCCGTTCGACTCGTACGACACAGTCACTAACTTCATCAACGAAGCAGTGGAGGATCCGGACGTTGTCGCCCTAAAGATTTGTTTGTACCGCGCCGGAGCCGAATCCCCGATCCCTCCGGCGCTAATTCGCGCGAGTGAAAAAGGCAAGCAAGTAACTGCGCTTATCGAACTTAAAGCGCGTTTCGACGAGGAACATAATATCGAATGGGCGCGCCGGCTGGACCAGGCCGGAGTGCATGTTGTCTACGGCATTCTTGGGCTGAAAACACATGGGAAACTGACGCTGGTCGTCAGGCGCGAAGGCAACTCGCTTAAACGATATATGCACATCGCGTCTGGTAACTACAATCCCACGACCTCCTGCACGTATACCGATGTCTGTTTGTTTACCGCGGATGACGCGATCGGAGCTGACGCGACCGAACTCTTTAATTATCTAACTGGCTGTTCACGTCAGATCGACTATCGCAAGCTTTTCATCGCACCGGTTAATCTGCGTGAAAAAATGACGAAGTTAATCGATCGCGAGATAGAGCATCAGCGCGCCGGCCGTCGCGCGCACATCGTGGCCAAGATCAACAGGCTGGCGGATACGCAAATAGTCGAGAAGTTGTATGAAGCGTCGGCAGCCGGCGTAAAGATCGATCTGATCGTGCGCGGCATCTGCATGCTGCGTCCCGGCGTGCCTGGCCTATCGGAAAATATTACCGTGCGTAATATCATTGGTCGCTTTCTGGAACACAGTCGCGTGTTTTACTTCGCCAACGGCGGAAACCAGGATGTCTACATCGGCAGCGCCGATTGGATGGCGCGTAATCTAAAATATCGTATAGAGGTAGTAACCCCAATCGCCGATCCGGGGATGAAAGCCTTCCTGAAAGATGTGGTACTGGAGGCCTATCTACGCGACAATGTCCGAGCGCGCGAACTGCAGATTGATGGAAGCTACGCCGAGGTTCAGCGCGCGCCGGGAGAAGAACCATTCGATTGTCAGGAATTTTTCATCGCGCGAAATTCGGAGCCTTCGCGCCGTTCAATAGTGGTGATGAGTAACCTTGTCCAACCTTGATTCAAAGCGAAAACGAGAAACACTGACGCTGGCGGGGGTGTTTGTGCTGGTTCTGGGTGTCAGCGCTCTGGCCGTTTATCTGCTATCACAGCGCGCAACAGGAAACGCGCCTGTCGCTCAGGCGCCTCCGGCGTCAAGCGCGTCCCCGGTTGAGCGGCAAACGATCCCGCCGGCCAGAAACGACGGTAACCTGCTTGACGAAGTTTTCGGTGTCCCTCAAAGCGAGGCCCACGTCGTCCGCGGCGAGAGTTGGGGGGCAGTGATTGGAAGCATCACGTTGAGATTACTGCTGGCAGCTTTGCTTGGTGCGGCCCTGGCATTTCGTCCGCGCAAACACTTGTTAATACTCAAAAGAAATCCTTACGTCGAACAAACGCAAATATTGCTGGCCATCGTTGCGGCGGCCCTGATGATTATCGTCGGTGACAATGCCGCGCGCGCCTTTGGAATCTTTGCCGCCGTTTCTGTCGTTCGCTTTCGCACGAACATTCGCGATCCCAAAGAGATTACGGTGCTCTTAATTAGTCTCGCAGTCGGTCTCGCGTCTGGGTTTGGGCGTTGGGACCTTGCGCTTATTCTCACGGTCTTTGCGTTAGTGGTCTTGTGGATTCTCGAGTATCGCGAGGCGTCCCAGGTGTCGCGAACCATGGATGTAAAGGTAACCAGCAAGAACGTAGCAGCAACGCAGGAAGTATTGCGCGAGATCTTTCGACGTTACAGTTTTGATGCGGAGCTGCGGGGCATAACGAGGGAAAACGCGGACGAGCCGGTTGGCAGTCTGGCCTACTCAGTGGAGCTCGGTCCGATCACTACCACAGACGCACTCAGCGAAGAGATACTAACGCGCGACGGCGCAAACGTTGATTGTATAGAGTGGGATCAGAAGAAAAGCTTCTCTTATATCTACCAGTAAATACTGATCGTCTCGGGAAAAAGAAAAGGCCGCTAAAGTTGAGCGGCCTTTTCTTTTAGCTAAATGCAGTAGTTAGATCGGTCTGGCAGCGGCAGCCTGCGGCAGGCGCTGTGGACGTGGACTCGACGAAATTGGCGGCGTCACCTTTTCTTTCAGTGCCTCGCGAAAGACCTGACGCATGTTATCGACAAATACGAACCGTATGTCTTTGAAGGGTTCTTTCGGTACTTCATCAAGATCGCGTCGATTCTGTAGCGGCAGAATAATTGTTGAAACGCGGGCCCGGCGTGCCGCCAGGACTTTCTCCTTCACCCCGCCTACCGGGAGAACGTTTCCCCTGAGAGTGATCTCGCCAGTCATGGCCACATCTTTACGTACTGGTCGGAGAGAAAGAGCAGACACCATTGCAGTCGCAAGTGTAATTCCGGCTGATGGTCCATCCTTCGGAATAGCGCCTTCCGGAATATGAATATGCAGATCGTAAGTGTTGAAATCCTCTTCGTTAATTTCGAGTTCCTTGGCGCGCGACTTGGCATAAGAGTAGGCAGCCTGGGCAGACTCGCGCATGACCTCACCCAGTTGTCCGGTCAAAACCAAATTGCCTTTGCCTTTCATTCGCAGCGCCTCAATAAAGAGCACGTCACCGCCCACCGCTGTCCAGGCGAGACCGGTGGCCACCCCGATTTGATCCTTCTTAAGAACTTCTTCTGGAATCACCTTGGGAGCGCCAAGAAATTCGTGAATGTTTTTCAACGACACTCGGATCGAACCCTTATGTCCTTCGGCTATGCGCCGCGCAACTTTTCGACAGATGCGGCCAATCTCTCTTTCTAATTGCCGCAGGCCCGCCTCCTGCGTGTACTGTTGAATGATTGCTGTTAGAGCTGTCTTTGAAATGTGCAGGTCTTTGGCAGAGATACCGTTTTCTTCCATCTGTTTCGGCATCAGATGACGTCGCGCAATTTCCCGCTTCTCTTCTTCGGTATAGCCTGCCAGCCGGATAATTTCCATGCGATCGCGCAGCGGCGGTTGGATAGTGTCGAGTATGTTCGCGGTTGTCATAAAGATGACATTCGATAAATCGAACGTTACGCCCAGGTAGTTATCGCGAAAACTATTGTTCTGTTCAGGATCAAGCACCTCGAGCAGAGCCGAAGACGGATCACCACGGAAGTCGGCGCCAACTTTATCGACTTCATCCAGCATAATTAACGGGTTGTTTGTGCCCGCCTGCTGAATCGCCTGAATTACCCGCCCGGGCATGGCTCCCACATAGGTGCGCCGGTGTCCTCGTATCTCCGCTTCGTCATGAACGCCACCCAGCGACAAACGTACAAATTTGCGATCAAGAGCGCGTGCGATTGAACGACCGAGCGAGGTTTTGCCAACCCCCGGAGGTCCAACCAAACATAGGATGGGACCTTTTGGTTTCTCTTTTAACTTCCTCACCGCCAACGCTTCGATAATCCGGTCTTTAACTTTTTCCAGGCCATAATGATCCTCATTCAGGATCTTTTCAGCCTTCTGCAAATCAAGATTGTCTTCTGACGACTTGGACCACGGCAGATCGGTCATGATCTCCATCCAGTTTCGCAGCGTTGCAGTCTCAGCGGCGTCCGGATGCATTCGCTCGAGTTTCTTCAATTGTCTCAGCGCTTCTTCTTCTGCCGGCTTAGGCATATTTGCCGTTTCAATTTTCTCTCGGAACTGGGCCACCTCTTCGGCCAGCTCGTTGCCTTCGCCGAGTTCGCTTTGGATTGCCTTCATTTGCTGGCGGAGATAAAACTCGCGTTGCGATCGATCAATATCGGCACGCGCCTGCGTGTTGATCTCCTGCTGCACGGTTAAGACTTCAATCTCTTTGTTCAGCAAGTCGTTGACACGTCGCAGTCGCGTTGTTGTGTCGGCAATATCCAAAACAGACTGGGCATCTTCGACTTTCAGTTCGAGGTTTGAGGCTGAAAGATCGGCCAGCCGGCCGGCATCGTCGAGGTTGGCAATGATCGCCATAACCTCCGGCGAAATGTTTTTCCCGAGATTAATTGCCTTCTCCATCGAGGCGCGCACGTTTCTTACCAATGCCTCGACTTCAAGCGAACGTTCCGGCGGCAAAACCTCCTGCATTACGTGGACGCGCGCGCGAATGTACTGCCCAGTAGTGTCAACCGACTCAATTTCAGCTCGAGCCAAACCCTGGACCAGAATCCGAATACGGCCATCTGGCAACTTCAACATGCGCATGATGACTGCAGCCGTTCCCACCTTGTAAAGGTCTTCGGCGGTCGGTTCCTCCTTATCCAGATCTCTTTGCGAAGCGAGCAGAATCATGCGGTTCTCGCCAAGCGCCTCGTCAACGGCCTTTATCGATTTTTCACGCGAAACAAAAAGCGGAACGATCATGAAGGGATAGATCACAATGTCGCGCAGCGGGAGAACCGGCAAGTCATCCGGAATTTGCAGCTCCTGCGCGTTATCCGCTACTTCGATGTCTTCCACCAAATCTGTTTCTTTCACAATTGGCGTCGTGTCCAAATTCGCTTGCTCTTTTTTCATGATGGCTAAAACCTAGCTGGTAACCCCATCCTTCACTGGGATTTTGAACTCCACTCCCCGACGGTCTTCGATTTTCGGCAGGCGCACTGTCAGCATACCGTTATCAATTGTCGCTTCGGCATCCTGAATGCTAACGGTCCAGCGCAGCGGCACAATGCGCGAAAATTTCCCATAACTCCGTTCCGAACAGAGATGCGACACTATCCGATTGCGCGGCATGCGTCGTTTCTTCTCACCCCAAATCCTTAACTGCGTATTGGTAGCGCCAACCTTGATCTGCTCAGCCGTCAAGCCAGGCAGTTCGACGGCAAGAACGATCGCATCAACGGTTTCGCAGAGATCCACGGGTGGCGCCCAGGTTTCTGAAGCCAGTGGGTCCTCGGCGACGGTTGCCTCCTGCAAAGCCGCAAACAATCTACCCACACGATCGCGCAGTCGCTGAAGTTCAAGCCGTTCCAGACCGGTAGAGCGAACTGTCTTGATCATTCTGGATCCGTATTTCAACAGCCTTAATTCTTTCTGCTTGTCTGATTGCGCGTGCGCACCAGGTGCTTCAACTCCGTCATGAACTCTGAAACATCCTCAAACTCAAGATACACTGAAGCGAAGCGGACGTATGCAACTTTATCCAGTTCTTTCAAACGGCGCATGATCATCTCGCCGATCTTGCTCGTAGGTCGCTCGCGTTCTGACGACTCCTGCACGTATTTCTCAATACCGTTGACGATTGATTCAAGCTTTGAAGAAGGGACTGGTCTTTTTTCGCAGGCGCGTAACAGGCCCGCCATTACCTTGTTACGATCAAAGGGCTCGCGCCGGCCATCCTTCTTGATAACCATGTACGGGATTTCGTCGATACGTTCGTAAGACGTAAATCTTCGCTCGCATCGCAAACATTCGCGCCGCCGGCGGATGGCTTCACCCTCACGCGATTCGCGCGAATCAACCACCTTGTCTTCCAGATGACCGCAGAATGGACACTTCATCGCGTTAGCCCCCGAAGGTGAATCTAAACCAGCTTCCTCAGTCCTTGATTGTGGCTGTCTTCAATTTGGCTTGTGCAAAAATCTCATCTGGGATTATGGGTTGGTCTTCTACTGCATGTTCCACCGCATCCGCCGATGTCAGCGAACGCAACCGCGAAACACTGATGTCGCCGCGAATAAGATAGACAAATCCGAAAATGACTGCCGGACCGAAATCAACCAGATGCATGACTATGGAGATGGCAGCCGCTGTCTCGCGGGCGACGCCCAGGAACAGCAGTCCAGCGGCGGTGGCCGCGTGAAAGGCCCCGGCCGCGCCGCCCGGGGTTGGCACCAGTGATCCCACTAACGACCACCCAAGCACAAAAATCGTTTCCGTAATACCGAAGGGCAAGCCGAAAGCGCGCATGACAAGAAGGTTTGCGAACGCAATACCCAACCAGACCAGCGCGGTCCAGCCGACAGTCACCGCAAGTTCACGGGCGTCGACAAGCACTCGCAACGCCTTAGCGAGTTGTTCAACAACGCTCAGAACAGCCTTGCTTACCGCCGCCGGTACAAAGCGTCGTCCCTCGAGTAGCCATCGCAAACCAGCGGTTGCGCCCTCAGAGTGTTTCCTAAATTTCATAAGGCCAACCACGCCCGCGATGGCGGCGATTAGCAACGCGATGCCCACGACCCGAATTCGCATCAGGTTTCCAGCCACGTTTGCAGGCGGCCTAAACCACAACAGATTTACTGCAAACAAAACGACCACGGCGATTGAGTCGTAAATGCGCTCGACCATTATGGTGACGAATGAGGCGGCCGGGCGAACTCGCGGCTCGCGCATCGGCAGCACCACGGGACGCACGACTTCCCCGGCGCGTCCGAAAAGAAAGACCGCACCGAAACCTACGGTGGTGGCCACGAACAGGTTTCTCAGACTGGCGGGCGCCAGTGGCGCCAACAAAGCCCCCCAGCGCGCTGCGCGAAAAAAGTACGCCACGGAAATCAGCAGCACCGCAAGTCCGAGCAGGTAGGGGTTCGCATGACTAACCGATTGCCGAACTTCCGACCAGTCGAGCTTTCTGCCAAACCACCAGATAATGGCTACCGCTAGTAGACAAAGGGCTGCAAATTCGAAGTATTTTCGTGTATTTGATTTCAATGGGTTAGTAATGTTGTTTGACCGCCGGAACCGTAACCACAAGATATTGGGCTGAGCGGGAAGGCTACAACATTTCCAACGTGTCGAGCAAGATAAGGCTAGGATAGACGGCGAGTTCTGGAGTGGAATAGACTTTGGTCAGTTTCTGTTCCACCGACCGGTAGCACCGACTAAAATCCGTGCCACTTATTACAATACTGCTGGAATGGGAACTTTCCCTTTCTGAGCGTCGTATGTGGCGCTGACAAAGAGGGTTGCAGGCAGGCACGCGGAAGAACAGAATAGCAACTCGGTAAGGCGGAGCAGGAAACAAAAGTGAGGGCTCTACGAGTTTTGGCTGCCAACGAAGGAGCCGAATTGGTTCGCAGGTGTCGCGCCGGTGAAGGCGCGGCCTGGGAGCAGATTGTACATGACTATTCGAGGCGAATTTACAACCTGGCCTATCGCTTTACATCACGTTCCGATACAGCTGAGGATTTGACACAGGAAGTCTTCGTTAGAGTTTACCGATCACTGGATCAGTACGATGCGCGCCAGGGAGACTTGCAAAACTGGTTGATGAGATTGGCGCGTAACCTGATCATCGACGATTATCGTAAGCGCCAGCGAACACCGCATGACAATCAGGCCGACGATCTTGCCGATCATACTTACCACCTTCACAACTCTTCCCGATCCGTGCAACAGGAAATGGAACGCCGCGAACTTGGTGTGCGGGTCCAGGCAGGGATTGACAAGCTTTCGCCGGATCTGCGCACTTGCGTGATTCTTCGTGACATCGAGGAATTGAGTTATCAGGAAATTGTCGATTTGTTAAAGATTCCGGAAGGAACAGTGAAATCGAGAATTAACAGGGGCCGCATTGAGTTGGCCAAGATATTAAAGAGGATGAAAGTGCTGGCGGTGAGTGAAACTTAGAAAACGTCTTGCCGGGGAAGCAAGACGCTGGTATTGAGGGGCGGAAAAGAGAGACAAATGCTTTGCAACGAATTTGAAAACGGGCTGACGGATTACCTTGACAGCACACTTGCGCCGGAGGTGCATAAAGCGTTTGCCGAACATGCGATGCGTTGTCCGCTTTGCCATGAGCTGCTGAGCGAAGTAAAGCACACCATGCAGGCATGTAACGCGGCGGGTGCGCTCGAACCCTCTCGAGAGCTTGAGGCGCGAATACTGGTCAGCACCATGCCCGAAACAGCGATGAGCTGCGAAAAGTTTGAGGACTTTCTAACAGACTACCTCGATGGTTTTCTTCCCGCCGAGCTTTATCATCGCTGGGAACGTCATGCGGTGCTATGCGCGAGTTGTACAGAACTGCCGGGCGATGTCGTGCGGGCGATCGGCGCCTGCCATGTGTACATCGGTGAAGAACAACCGCTGCCGATGGGCCTGCATGAACGAATTTTGCAAGCCACTTCTGAGACAGCGCTCGCGCGTGAGATTCGGTCATCGCTGAGCGAACGATTGGCCGCCTGGCTGCGCGTTTGGCTTGATCCAATTATCTCTCCGCAACTGGCAACCGTCGCGACCATGCTCCTGGTAGCTGTGTTCGTTTTGACCAACACCGTATCGGCGGACGGCTCAATTAGCGGCGTGTATAGCGCGAGTATGCGATTGGTCCAGCAAAGCACCCCCACCGGCGCGAACGGTGGAATCAAGCAAATCACAAAAGGACTTAAGGAAATTGTCGGCGGGAAAAGTCAACCGTCGCCTGCCGCTCAGGAGCAGAACGAAACACAGAAACAGAAGCAAACTGGAGCGGCACCTAAGAACAGGCAAAACACGCCTTAAGAAACTAGTGATGTTTTATTGCGCTTACCATCCGAAGAATGCGGCCGTCGTCCAATGTAATCAGTGTGCCCGCCGGCTTTGTTCGGCCTGCGATCATCGCATTCGCGGTTTTCCGTTCTGCCAGGATTGCATTGTGGCGGGCGTGGAATTGCTGCGGCAACAATCGCAAACGTCCGCTGTTCCTGCCAGCTATCGCAAAACGTCGCCAGTTGTGGCCACGCTGCTGTCTTTTGTTCCCGGCCTCGGTGCTGCGTACAACGGCCAAACAGCAAAAGCGATTGTCCATTTCGCTATCTTTGCGAGTTTTTTTCAGATGGCAGTACTCACCCAGGGAGTCCAGTTTTTTGTCCTGGGAGTTTTGGGCACTTGGCTGTTTGCGGCAGTCGATGCCTGCCGAACCGCGCAGTTGATCCGCGCCGGACTGACACCTGAAACAGAAGAAGATGTGATTACGCGCCGCCTGTATGGAAATCCTTTTGCATGGGGCTTAACCCTGATTGTGATTGGCACGCTCTTCCTGCTCCACACGCTTCTCGGCGTGCAGTTGCCCGTCCGACAATTGCTTCCTGTGGCCTTGGTCGCGCTGGGCGCTTACATGCTTTTCGACTATATCCGTGGGCGCGGTTCAAATGGACGCATCGTTCGCTTCGATTCCAGACGGCCGCCCCCTTCTGTGGTTGTGAATACAATTGAATCGCCTGCGTTCCGAACAGGCGAAACCACACAATTAGGTCGAAAAGTGATCGAAACGATTCCTTTCAAACGAAGGTCATAACTGAGGAATCGCTGGAGCAATGGAAAATGGCATTACTACTTAAGGCAATAGCCGGCTTCACAGCGCTTGTCCTGTTGGCCGTGACGTTGTTTGGACAGGTCCTGGCCCTGGGCGGCGTCTTGCTGGCGGCAATTAAGGTTGCCGTCGTGGTGATCTTTTTTGCGGTGCTCGCTCTGATCGTCTTCTTCATCCTGCGCGACCGTTTCCGCCACAAACGCGAAACCAACCTTACCTAGTCAAAACTCCCCAGTTCCCTGTTTGCAATGACCTTTAGGGCTGTGATAGGGTCAGCTTTCTTGCAGCACCGGCCGGACGATTTTAACAGCATTTATCGGGTTTTCTTCGTTCGCTGCAACTTCAAGCAGGGTCAAATAAACAAACCTCGTAAAAGAATAAGCCCCGCACAAGTCTCCTTTTGGAGACTGTGCCTTTCATAGTCGCGTCGGGCATTTGGCTTTTTTTGCGCCGCGACCGGAGACACTTTACATGGCCAGAGACGACCGATTTTATGCGTTCATAATCGCTCACACTCCCCGCTCCAGCGCTCAAATCCGCAGATTCTGTGTAGAAAAACGCGCGCTTAAGATTCTCGCGCTTGTCGCAGCTACCGTTTTTGGCGGGTCGGTGTACGGCTTTTACGGTCTCACCCAGCAGGCGGCCCACTTGCGCACCGAGATGGAGAACCACCGCTTGCGCGCAGAAAACGAAAAGCAGCGCATGGAATTGAATGAGCTGAACAATCGCGTCCAGGCCGTGGAGGACACATCGCGCAAACTTGCCGAAAAATCCGGAGTTGTTAACGACCAGGCACCGCTTCCCGGCACAGGTGGTCCGTCGTTACCCCTTGATGAAAATGGTTTAGCGGCACTTTCCGGAAAAATGAGCCGGCTCGAAAGTAAAATGCGGGCTTACGAGACTGTACTGCGAGAACGTGGTTACACTCCTTCTGTTTGGCCGGTGGTAGGAAAGTTGGAGAGCGGCTTTGGTGGACGTAGAAATCCTTTTGGCGGCAGCTCATACGAGTTTCATTCAGGACAAGATATTGACGCGCAGCCCGGGGACCCGGTGGTCGCCGGAGCCAGCGGCACCGTCACTTTCGTGGGTTGGCAAAATGGTTACGGCCAACTGATCGTTATCGACCACGGTGGAGGGTTGACCACGCGTTATGGCCACCTCTCGCATATCGATGTGGGTCAGGGCCAATGGGTCGAACGCAGTGCGTTTATTGGCCGGGTAGGCTCAACGGGCCGGTCCACAGGACCGCATCTTCATTACGAAGTGCGCATCAACGACGAGCCGGTAAATCCACTGCAATACCTGCTAACCAGCGCAATACACTAGGGGTTTTAGCTTGACACGCGAAATTGCTTTCAATTAGTATGCGCCGCGTTCAGGGAAAGCCTCTGCATTAGTCCTAAGTTTTTCGTCGTAAAAGCAATACAGCAATGTGTTTTGTAGTTTGCCCCCGCTAGTGTGCATGATGAATCGCGCCAGAGGCGCTGTTTACCATGCATTTTTTGATTGTGCCTCCGTATTCGCTCAAAAGGCGCGTCCGGCTCACAAGCTTTAACCAGGTCGCGCGAAAGCTCTCAAGCTCTCGCCCCGTTTTACCGAATCGTTAGGAGGATTCGCGTTATGTCTAGAATAACCGGTAAGGTCAAGTGGTTTAACAATTCCAAGGGCTATGGCTTCATCGAACAGCCAGGCTCTTCAGACATCTTCGTTCACTACAGCGCCATTCAAGGAGACGGCTTTAAGACCCTCGAAGAGGGCCAGGAAGTTGAATTCGAGGTGACGCAGGGTCCGAAAGGGCCCCAGGCGGAAGCAGTGATCAAGATGTAGGTCTCCCCGGCTTGCTTTAGCAAAGCCACTGACCGCTTCCGGTCTTCCGGTCCGGTAAGCGCAAAAAGAAAGGCAATGCCGATGGGTCGGCATTGCCTTTTTTGTTTGCCCAACTAGTTTGCGGTCGCTTTAGGTTGTTTCACCTTTCGCTTTAAAACTCACGCGACCGCCTTCGACGTCAATTGAGAAAGAGACTTTCTCGCATCCCAGCCGTTCTTTCAGGCCATCAGCCTGCGATGCTATCAATCGATGGAAACGCGGAAACGAAAAATCCTCGACTGGTTCACCGCAAACTTTCTTTGCTTCTAAAAGCGCACTGTAAATATTCTTTACCAGCTCGACGTCTTTGTGTGCATCGTCGCAAACGAAGTTGGTTTTCTTAAAGCTCTCAACAGCTTGCTGCTTAGCTTGAACCCTCGCTGCAGCTACCGGGTCGCGGCCTTCTTCACGTCCCTGCATTGTGCGACGCCAAAGATCCCGGAACGCGTTGTAACGCGAAGCCAGCGCTCCGTAGCGATATCGCTGGGCGTAACTCAACGTTCGGTCGTCTCCCAGGCGCTTGATCATGGTTTCCACGCGGCCCTTGGTATCGTAGGGAGGCCGCTTAGAGGCGCCATTGAAGAAGATGTCAAATTCAATTTTCAAACGCCGAATGTCGTCCTCAAGCCGCGTCAACTGATCATCAATCGACGGTTCCGTCTCGCCAACGGCGAACTTCGTTTTGGATCTTAACTGCGATCGGAAGAGTTTGTTCTCGGTCTTTGCCACTGGGTAGATTCTCCTTGAGAGGCGGGAAACGGGCGGGACGCATCGATCCGACGCGCGACTTTGAGTCTAGGCGTTTCAAAAGCAAAGTGTCAATAATTATGTGAACTCGCCCGCTTTTTCTAACGATTCGGCGGGCGACAAGGCGGTTTGCCAAGCCAACGAAACAACGGCTATTCTACGAAATAACCAGACAGAGCTTGCAAACTTATATGTCCAATCCAGCAACTGGCAGCTTTCGTGCTATTCCTTCAGTTGACCAATTACTGCGGTCCGACGCCGCCGTCAAACTTCGCGAAGTGGTCGGGCCCTCGCGTCTTACGGCCATCGCCCGCGAAGTCACTGACCGACTGCGCGCGCAGATCGAGTCGGGCGGTTTGCGCGATCGATCAAAAAAGGCGCTGTTAGCCGAGGGAGTCCAACTGCTGCAACAAGCGGGCGACGATGAAGCGTTGCTGGCCTTTCGTCGCGTGATCAATGCGACGGGCGTAATCCTGCACACCAACCTGGGCCGCGCTCCTCTTTCCGCGGCAGCGAGAACTGCAGTCGCAAGTGAAGCGGCCGGCTATTGCACGCTTGAGTACGATCTGAGCACCGGCGAACGTGGCAAGCGCGGCGGCCGTGCGGAACAGCTACTGATCCAATTGACGGGCGCGGAAGGTGCCCTCGTTGTTAATAACTGTGCCGCAGCAGCGCTGCTTATTCTTACTGTACTGGCACACGACGGTGAGACCATCGTTTCCCGTGGAGAACTGGTTGAAATTGGCGGTGACTTTCGCGTGCCGGACGTAATGGCAAACTCGGGTACGCGCATGATTGAAGTCGGCACCACAAATCGCACTCGGCTTGAAGACTACCGCCAGGCAATCAATGAAAATACCCGTTTGATAATGCGTGTTCATCCCTCAAATTACCGCGTTGTCGGATTCACTAGTTCACCCAACCTCGCAGATCTGTCCGCACTTGCACATGACGCGGTATTGCTTCTCTATGAGGATGCGGGCTCAGGTGTGCTCGCCGACCTCACAAAATATGGACTGGGCGATGAGCCGATCATAAGTGAGTCTATCGCGGCGGGTGCAGATGTCGTCACTTTCAGCGGCGATAAGTTGCTGGGCGGACCTCAGGCAGGTTTGATTGTGGGAAACCGCAAGGTCATCGATCGTCTCCGGACAAGCGCACTGTACCGTGCGTTGCGCGCGGATAAATTATGCCTCGCTGCGCTGGAGGCAACGCTCGATGCACATCGGCGTGGCGCGTTAGAGGAAATTCCCACCTTGCGGATGTTATCCCAAAGCGTTGAGGCGATTGAGACTCGCGCGCGCAATCTGATTCAACGCTTAGAGGAACTCGGCCCTTCCGGGTTGAAGGCGACGACGGTGCAGGGCCATTCAGCCGTAGGTGGCGGCTCCGGTCCAAATGTGCATCCACCCACAGCACTGGTCGCGCTGGATCACGAAACACTCAGCGCTAACGAAATCGAAAGCTCACTCCGCGCAGCATCCCCTCCCGTTATTGGCCGGATAGCCGATGGTCATGTCCTGCTGGATCTGCGTACCGTCGACATTTCAGAAGAACCAGACGTGATAACCGCCCTGAATTCCCTGAATCGCTAGATTTGGGCCAAATTTCTGTGTTTTCCGCTAGATAACGAGTGAACAACAATGTATAATCACCCCGGCTTAATTCCCTAAGCCAAAGGCCACTCCGCAAGCCCGCGCCACTCTTCGCGTTTCACATCCACTTATCCGCCTTGCCTGCTTCATCGTTCAAATCCGTTCCAACTAACTGTGCAATTGCCGTTCTGTCTGCGGCGATAGGCCTCGCCTTCACCTGGAGCGGAACGCTGTCGACTCTCCAACACCTGCTTCTCCAAACGCCAACTAACGAGAGTCCGTTGCCACTGTTTTCTGATTTTTGGATTGGGGCTTTCACCATAGCCGCTTTGGCGTTTCTTTTCGTCAGTGTAGTGGACCATTTTGGGATGCGGCGTCCTTTGATTTACGTAGCGGGCATGCTAGCGGTCCTCACGATTGTCAGCCCCGTCGTCTCATGGTTCTTTTTCCGAGACATCATGTTTCTTCCGCTCGTTGTCGCTGTCTTGTTCAGCGCGGCCGCCGTTCAGGTCATGCGACTGCGACGGCAAGACAACGAGCTGACGGAAAAACTGATCGCCTCGTCCTGCAAAATGGGATCGCGGTCAGAAGAAGGCGATCACCGATTACTCAGCGGACTGAGATTGTTAGACACAGTGCTGGCGCCGACTGAAGCAATTGTTTTCCGTCGCGACGCAGCCGGCCGGCTCGTTTCATCGGCCCGTTTGCGATCTGCGAATGGACCAATGCCGGACCTTGCAAGAAATTCCGTTTGGCGCGAAGGCGTAAAACTATGTGAGCGCGCAATAGCTACTCGCGAGATCGTAGTTGAAAAAGCTGGGTCGGATGAAACTACAACAAACATCGCGCTTCCTCTGCGTCACGAAGATCGAACTGTTGGCTCACTTCTCATTCGTGCAAGTCAGAAATTTGATGACGATGATCGCGCTTTGCTGCTTGCGGTTGGGGGACAGATGGCGCGCAACCTGCAGCGCGAGCAAGTCGCAAAAGCCAGCCGAACTCGAGGCAAATTCGATTTTCTTTCCGTGACAGCCTCACGCAAACGACTCGATTCCCTTTACGTGCTTAACGGCGCACTACTCGAGCAGCGTGTCGGCATCAACGCGCTGGCGGAAATCGGTGATGGCGTGGCGGTGGCTTATCTCGACGGCCGAATTGCCTACGCAAATCAAGCGGTCCGCGGTTTGGCTGGATTGGTAGGCGTAGACATCAGCCGGCTCAGTATCTTTGATTTGCTTGATAAGTTTCGGACCGATGTGTTTGACGAACCAGCCATCGCGGTGCGGCGAGTGCTGCAAACCGGGCAGGCCTACGAACACGAACTTCAGAACACCGAGCGCAACGAAACGCTGGGCCTGCGCATTTCGCTGGTGCTGGACGATCCAAAGAAGAACCAAAAAACTCCGCAGCCACTGTGTCTTGCAGTTGTAGTCAAAGACCTCACGCGAACCAAAGAGTACGAGCAATTGAAGAGCGACATGATTTCTCTAATGTCGCACGAGCTAAGGACACCGTTAACAAGTATCAATGGCTTCGCGGAACTATTGGCCGCGGATGATGAGTTACCAGAGCAGGCGAAAGAATTCGTCACAATCATCGCCAACGAGTCGCAACGTCTCTCACGGATGATCAATACGTTCCTGGCGGTAACCAAGCTGCAGCGCAAGGACAAGCAGGAAGTGCTGAAGATTCCGCTGCGTCTCGATGAAGTGGTCAAGGAAACAATCGCCACCCTGCAACCGGCGGCAAAGAAACGGCGCATTCGCCTCGTCGAACAACCTACCGAACGCCTGCCTCCGGTCGCGGCCGACAAGAGCATGATCACGCAGGCAGTCAAAAACCTGGTTAGTAATGCAATCAAGTACAGCCCCGAACGCACGACCGTCACTCTCTCCACCGCGCTGGAAGCTGAGGCAGTAAGACTAAGCGTCGAAGACCGCGGCTATGGCATTCCTACAGAAGCAAAAGATAAGGTCTGGGAAAAGTTTTATCGCGTGGTGCGTGAAGGACAGGAAAAAGATGAGGAATCTACCGGCCTGGGTTTATCGTTCGTTCGCGAAGTGGTCGAACAACACGGCGGCACCGTCGGTTTAGAGTCTGAAGTTGGCCGTGGATCAAAATTCAGTTTCACTTTGCCCAGACTATAGCTACGGTTTGTTGATTGTTCCCCGACAAGAGGGGGCACCACAGATGCACCTTTTTTTATTTGAGTGCAGCGTGGATTCATAGTCGATAGTGATTTCTTCGCCGGGCTGAATATCGCGCAGTGCTATAAACAGGATGTGGTCGTACAGAATTTTCATGAAGGCATTCGGCTCGCATGAATGATTAATGTAATGCGTGCCGTTGCCTCCGCGGCTGCCGTCCAGGCTCCAGCGATTATTAATTGCGCAGATACGCAGTTTCCGGCGCGAGGCTCGCCGGTTTGCTTCCGCGTTCGTGATCTTTTGACCGGTGTACTCCGCTATCTTCCGGCTGCGCTGAAACGAAGTGAGCGAGAAACAGCCTTTACCTTCAATCGCGGATTTTTTGATTGCCAAACCTGGCGCCAATTGGAGTTTCATAAATTTTTGCGAATTGTAACGCAAACTGAGTGGGCCCAGGGCAAGTGTAATTTGCGATGCCACACCAACAAACTTACGGTTTGCGCTACATAAAAAGGCCGCCAGTGCTTCTTCTGCATTGGCGGCCCTATAGCTTAGCTATCAGAGTTTATTTCAGCTTAAAACTGCGCGCGATTGAATCCGTCTGATTACGGATGCGGGTTAGTTTGTCGCGCAGCCCGGTGAAGCGCAAAGCATAGATCGTGCGATTGTCGGCTTGCAGGTAATAAATGCGCCCGATCATAGGTTTTCCGGCCCGTGTAAATTCGTATGAAGCAGTCACCCCATTGAGGCGACCAGAGAATGGCTCCTGTTTGCCTTGCACGAAACCCGGAATGTACCTCAGCTTCTGATCCTGATCTCGTTGGGCTACATCCGAAGGTGCTGTGCCCGCGTCGACGATCTCTTTCCGGATTTGCAGGAAACCGTCCATGCGATCTCCATAGACGAATTCGGTGCGATCGCGCAACGCGTCGGGCTCCGAGATCGACCGCCAAAGACTGGAAGGTAACTCGATCGAATATTGACCCTGGTCGCTGATGTGCGCCTCCTGGGCCACAACGATTGTGGCGGTCATCGCCAGCACAATCAAAACTAGAAAAGCCTTCAGGTGTTTCATCGTTATTTCTCCACTCGTTCTTTCTTTTGAGGATGGTTCGAAGGCGTCCAGGATAACCAGCAGTTTCTCAAACATTCAGATGCGTGTGTTCTGCCCCATCGTTGTCCCGTTCGGCTGATCCGCGCGTAATCAAGTTTTGGCCTGCTTGATCGTCTCACGTTGCATTGCCACCAAAGAGTCTAAACCTCTTGTCGCCAATCCCAGCAAGCTGTCCATCTGTTCGCGCGAAAACGGCTCTCGTTCAGCCGTACCCTGAACCTCGATAAAGCGGCCATCACCAGTGCAAACTACATTCATATCAACTTCTGCTCTTGAATCCTCGTCGTACTTCAGATCCAGGAGCGGGACACCTTCCACCACGCCCACGCTTATAGCGGCCACTTCGTTGGTGATGATGCTACGCTGAATTTTTCCTGCCACCAATAGCCGGTTGACGGCCAGTGCGAAAGCAACGTAAGCGCCGGTGATGGCAGCAGTGCGCGTACCGCCGTCCGCCTGCAAGACATCACAGTCGAGCGTAATTGTGCGTTCTCCCAATAGGCGCATGTTGGCGGCGGCTCTGATACTGCGGCCGATTAAACGTTGGATTTCGTGGGTGCGGCCCGATGGACCACCGCGACCGAGTTCACGCGAAGTTCTTTGTTGGGTGGCGCGCGGCAGCATGGAATATTCAGCCGTGATCCAGCCCTGGCCGCTGTTGCGAAGAAACGGCGGCAACCGTTCGTCGACTGAAGCGGAACAAACTACCCGCGTCTGCCCCATCTCGATCAATACGGAACCTTCGGCGTACGGCAGAAAGCCGGGCGTGATTTTCACCGGGCGCAGTTCGTCGTAAGCGCGACCGTCAGTACGTACGTAGCTCATCGTGCCCCCAAACCTCTACTGCTTCCAAAACCGATGGCGCTGTTCCAAGAAATCGCTCCGCCACCTTTGCAAACCGTTCCGCCGCATCGGTTACGTAAAAGTGATCAAGGTCATCACATAGCCGTCGCTCTTCGAGTTCGCGCGTGGTTTGCGAAGCGCGCAACTGTTGCGACTCCAGCAACGATCTCACCTGCTGGGCGGCGGCTTCCCCGGAATCGATTAGCGGAACGTCTGGTCCAATAACTTCGCTGATCAAATCTCGCAAGATTGGATAGTGGGTGCAGCCCAGCACTAATGCTCCCACATCAGCGTTTCTTAGATCCCGCAAATATTCTTCAGCGACAGATCGCGCAACATCGCTGTCCGCCCAACCCTCCTCGGCCAGCGGAACGAATAACGGACATGCACGCTCAATCACTTTAATGTTAGCGTCGATAGCGTTAATTGCTTTCGCATAGGCGCCGCTTTGCACGGTCGCTTCAGTAGCGATGACCGCGATTGGTTTAGCGGCGGCAATTTTGACTGCTGCACGTGCACCCGGTTCAATTACACCGACGACCGGTACGTCAACCGCCTTGCCAATTGCAGGTAACGCGAGTGCCGAAGCAGTGTTGCAGGCAACTACCAGCAGCTTGATGCGCTGCGCTTCAAGAAATTTTGCGTTCTCGATTCCGTAGCGCTCAACTGTTGAAAGTGATTTCGTGCCGTAGGGAACGCGCGCGGTGTCGCCCAGATAAATGAAACGTTCCGCCGGCAAACGCTCGTGTAACGCCCGGTAGACGGTTAGTCCACCAACGCCGCTGTCGAAAATTCCGATGGGAAGCTGCGAATTTCGGATTGGCAATCTAAACGTCCTGGGTCGGTGTAGTTGGTTTAAGCGGGGGGTCGGATTGTAAATCCGCATCCGAATTTCCGAAATCCGAAATTCAAAGAATGGTGGAGGCGCCGAGAGTTGAACTCGGATCCAAGAGTCAACGCCGAAAGACTCTACATGCTTAGTCACTTCT
>JBDUCC010000197.1:0-5506 GCA_040003675.1 bacterium
GCTTGTTCGTCGACGTCGAGTGGCGGCAGACGATAGCCAATACGACCCGGCTGCGAGCGCTCGAAGATCAAAGCCTCGTTGGGATTTATGTGGGAGGTGACTTTTGTGATTTCAGACGTCATAAAACTACTGCGACCCCGCGCCCGTTAGTCCATCAACAAGCGCGTCAATGTCAGCTCGCGAATTCATTTCCGTTACGCAAACCAGAAAATCATTTGGCCGGTCCTTGAAGTAACGCGATAGCGGCAAACCTCCGGTGATGTTTCTCTCTGTCGCCAGGCGCGACAACAAGTCTTTCGCCGTCGTCGGCCCGCGCACTACGAACTCATTAAAGCGCGGCGCTGAGAAGGGAATTGAGAAGCCTTTGAGGGCGCCGATTTGTTTGGCAGCATACGCAGTTTTTTGCGCGCATTGCTGCGCCACTTCCTGAAGGCCGCGCCGTCCCATGGTTTCCAGATACACGGTTGCTGCCAGTGCAATCAGTCCTTCGTTGGTACAGATGTTGGAAGTGGCCTTCTCACGACGAATGTGTTGCTCGCGCGTGGCGAGCGTCAACACAAAGCCGCGACGGCCTTGCTTGTCATACGCCTCACCGACCAAGCGGCCAGGAATCTGCCTCGCGTATTTCTCGCGCGTTGCGAAGAGTCCCAAGTATGGACCGCCAAAAGATAGCGGTACACCAAACGATTGGCCTTCGGCGACTACGATATCGGCGCCGCATGCGCCGGGCGATTTAAGTAAGCCGAGCGAGATAGCTTCAGTAACGGCGACAACTAACAAAGCGCCGACTGCATGCGCGCGTTCAGCAAGAGCTGCGACGTCTTCGATGCAGCCAAAGAAGTTGGGCGACTGCACCACGAGCGCGGCGGTCTTGTCGTCAAGCAGTTCGCCCACGTCTGATGTTTGACCCGTTGCCGGATTAAACTCCGCGCGCACCAGCTCGATGCCGGCATGCTGGACGTAAGTGGTTACTACGTCGAGATATTCGGGATGAATGGCGCCGCAGGCAATCACCTTCGTTCGCTTTGTGACGCGTTCGGCCATCAACACCGCTTCCGCGAGCGCTGTCGATCCGTCATACATCGAAGCGTTTGCGACTTCCAGTCCCGTTAGTTGGCAAACGAGAGTCTGAAATTCGAAAATCACCTGGAGCGTGCCTTGCGATATCTCGGGTTGATAAGGCGTGTAAGCAGTGAAGAATTCTGAACGCGAAATTATGTGGTCGACTACGGTTGGGATGTAGTGCTGATAAGCGCCGGCGCCGAGGAAACTTGTCCGTTTTGCCGCGGGATTCAGTTCAGCGAGTTTGTCAAACCCGGCCAGCAGTTCGATCTCAGACAGCGCGCCGGGCGTGTTGAGATTTCTGGATAAGCGTAAATCCTGCGGAATGGAATCAAATAGCTCGTCAGCCGAATTGAGACCGACGTGTTGCAGCATTTCAGCCCGCTCTTCAGGCGAGTTGGGTATATAACGCAAGTTTACTCCGTGTCGCCTTTCGTAAAATCTTCATACTCGGCGGCAGTGAGGAGACTATCAACTTCACCGGACGCTGACATCTTGACGCGTATCATCCAGCCGTCTCCATACGGGTCCGTATTCACCTTTTCAGGTTCATCGGTGAGCGAGTCGTTGACCTCTTCTATCTCGCCGGAAACGGGTGAGAAGACTTCAGAAACTGCTTTCACCGATTCCACCGAGCCAAAGGACTCATTGGCGGCAAACTTTTCGCCGGCTTTGGGCAGCTCGACATAAACAACATCGCCCAGTGAATCCTGCGCGTAATCAGTGATGCCGACAATCGCGATGTTGCCATCAACGCGAACCCACTCGTGGTCCTTGCTGTAGTGCAGGTCTTCCGGAACGTTTGCCATTGTTTCCTCCGAAACTAAGTTTCAAGTTTCAAGTCTGAAGTTTCGAGTTCGCTGGAACTGAAAACCGAAAACTGACTACTGGCCGTTGACTACTGACTACTATTTCTCTCGCTTGTAAAACGGCGTCTTAACGATTTCGGCGCCGACCAGTTTTCCGCGCACGTCGATCTGAATCGCCTGGCCCTCGTTGGCAAACTCACTAGGGACATATGCCATGCCGATATTTTTTTTCAGATAAGGGGCCGGGCTGCCGGATGTAACCTTGCCAACTCGTTCGCCATTGATCAGCACATCCTGCTCGTCGCGCGCGATTCCGCGTTCTTTTACTTCGAAACCTATCAGGCGGCGCCGTACTCCTTCTTCCTTTTGTTTCGCCAGCCGTTCGCGGCCGATGAAGTCACCCTTGTTCAATTTACAAATCCAACCGAGATTGGCTTCGAGCAGCGTGGTCGTTTCGTCAATCTCATGCCCGTAAAGTGACATGCCGGCTTCAAGGCGCAAGGTGTTACGCGCGGCGAGGCCGCAGGGAAGCACGCCGTCATCAGCTCCAAAGTGTCCGGCGTCCAAGAGTTTCTGCCAGAGCTGCTCCGCCATATTCGCGGCTGCGTAAACTTCGAAGCCGTCTTCGCCCGTGTATCCAGTGCGCGAGATGATCGCGTCGACGCCGTCAACAGTACCTTCAGCAAAGTGGTAATACTTGATGTCGGATAACTGCAAATCCGTCAGCGTCTGCAAACTTTCGAGCGCGCGAGGGCCCTGTATCGCGAGCTGGCAATAATCAGCGCTGACATTTTGCAAGTCGACTTCCTCATTTCGATAATGCGACTTGATCCAGGCCCAATCCTTTTCAGTCGTGCCGGCATTAACGACCAGCAACAAGTGTTCACCATCAAAACGATAAACCAATAGATCGTCGATAACGGTGCCGTCGGGAGTTGTCAAGGCCGAGTACTGCGCCTGGCCATCCACTAACTTCGAAACATCGTTGGAAGTGATCGAGTTAACAAAGGAGATCGCAGCCGCGCCGCGCACGTCGATCTCGCCCATGTGCGACACATCAAACAGGCCGGCAGCTCGCCGCGTGCGCAGATGTTCCTCGACGGTTCCGGCCGGGTACTGCACCGGCATGTCCCAGCCGCCGAAATCGACCATGCGTCCACCAAGGCTGCGATGAACAGCATTGAGCGGCGTGCGTTTGATCTCAGCGACAGCAGTCATGTGTGTTGTTCAGGCTGGTTAGTCCAGCTTGATTTCATTCGAAATACTAATAATCAGGATGAATCGGCAAACTAACACGCGCAATGCGGTGCGTCAAGCAGGTGCTAATTGGGGTCTTGAATCGTTTTAAGTTTCAAGAAGAGGGTTGTGAGTTGCGGCCTTTAGCCAAATCGGCGGGGCTACGCGAAGCGATCTCATTAAGACCGCGGCTTCAGCCCGGTGATAGCAAGTCCGGTTTTGACAGGTAACCGTTTCTAACGGTTTTTGTTGGCAGAGATAAGAGAAACCGTTAGAAGGGGTTCAAGGAATCTTTGGTAAAACCTTGACCACCGGGCTGAAGTCACGGTGCTAATGAGATCGCTTCGCGTTTTCCGGGCCGGGAGTTTCCTGGTTGGACTTAGTCTCAGAAACTTCGGTCGCGAACGTCAACCTTTTGCACGGTGAAGACTACGCGCATTGTATCCGGGCGGCGATCCAATGAGGCCGGAACAAAAGCAGTGCTCTGTCGCAACGCAACTTCGAAGTCGGCCAGCATTTTCCTATCGCGCGGAGCTTGTACCACGTCTGCCAATGATGCTGTGCCGTTGCTGAAAACATCTGCGACGACAATCATGTCGTCGCCATCCTGGAATTGACCGGACTGTGGCTGTGCGTAGTTTCCGGTTAAGGTTGCCAGGGCACCGCCCGGATTAAGACTAGGCGATTGTTCAGCAAAGGGCGCGCGTCGAGCAGAGAAGTCTTCAGGTGTAACGGGCTGGGTCAGATCGTACGGCTCCTTTGTTGCAACCACCAGTACCGAATCGTTTTGCCTGGAAGCCTCCTGGAGCGCGATGAAGTGTGGTCGCAAAGCTACAAGCATGGCGGTGAAGAGAATCACTGACGCAAACGACCCAACGCTGTAAGGCATCAAGCGCGGTTCAATCCAATCTAACAGCTGCCGACTACGAGTTGGCGTGGGAGATTGTCGCCGCGCGGCTGCTTCGATCATCAACGCATCGTTTATTGTCGGACCCAACGACGACGGCGGCAAAGGCCGCGCGAGTTGACGCAGGCCATTCCTCATCGAGCGCAGGTCAACGAGGTCCTCGCGGCATACCGGACAGAAATCGAGATGCGACTCTACCGCAACGCGCAGAGACTGAGATAGCTCGTCGTCCACGAATTGCGACATTAAGCGTTTTGTTTCCTGACAGCTCATAAGCAACTTTCGAATCTCGGAATTCGGATTTCGGACTTATTTCACCTCGGATGCGGCGCTCTTCAAATCCGCAATCCGAATTCCGCAATTCGAAATTCCCTCGGATGGCCGGCCGACCCCGGCTGTTGCATTAATAAAAGCAACTAGGGCGTATTCTGTGGAGTCAAGCAATTCCGACTTGGGCGATGCTGTAACGGGTGTTGCTGGCCACGTTTCAAATTCGCTTCGATCGTACCTCGCTCTTACCTCAGATTCGCTTTCTCACTTCGACCCATTTGGCACCGAGTTTTGTGAACCGGGGCGGGTCGACCATCCAATTCTTACAATGAACCTTCCAACTTCTTCCGCAGCTCCCGGCGCCCCCGCGCCAATCTTGATTTAACTGTGCCGACGTTTATTCCCAGCGTCGCGGCAATCTCTTCATAAGTAAATCCTTCGATGTCTCTCAGAATAACTGTCTCGCGATAAGCGAGAGCCAACCGTTGCAATGCCGCTCGCAAAGCTATTTCACGTTCGCGGGCCAGCGTTTGCTGTTCCGGATTCTGCGAGAGTTCAGCAAGTGTGCCGCTAATGCTTTGCCCGGATTCGCCGTAGGTTGCGTCCAACGACACCGTCGCATCGCGCCTGCGTCTGCGCCACCAACGCGACTGGTTGCGCGCCTGGTTGATGGCAATCCGGTAGATCCAGGTCCTAACATCCGCCTCACCGCGAAAACGATCGATGTTCTGGAAGGCCCTTAGGAAAGTCTCCTGCGTTAAGTCGCGAGCTTCCTCACCGTTTTCCGTCAGGCGAAAGAGCAGACCGTAAATCTCGCCAGAGCGTTGGGCGACGAGCTCTTCAAAGGCTGCTGCTTCTCGCCGCTTTAATCTTTCAATGAACTCGTAGTCGGCCGAAGAGCGCAAACCGACAGGGGCTGCGATCGCAACCTGCTCCAGTTCCATTTGCCCGCCAAGGGCTATTGGCTCTCCGTAGCTCACTTGTTACCCCTGGGGCCGGAATCGGAGGAGCTGGTTCCTGCCCATTTACGGACAGTCGAGCGGTTAGACACCGCCCGCACACTGTTTGTTCCCGTTCCGCATGTCATGGCATTTATTTGGATGCTGTGTTTGTTTTTCGCGTTTCGAATACTATACAAGAGGCCTGCTTGACAAGTTTTCTGACCACCCACTAGAGTTACTGTTTCTCGAATCATACACCCCAAAGAACGCAGTTCACTATG
>JBDUCC010000198.1:0-5501 GCA_040003675.1 bacterium
GGCTCGTATTACGACAAGATTGCGGCTTTTTACGATCTTACTTTTAAGCTGAACGGCTATGGCCGCTCGCTCGATCAGTATTTTTCCAATCACCCGTTGCCTGTCTCGCGTGGCGCTCGGATTCTCGATGCCGGTTGCGGCACCGGTCTGCTGACTCTCGCGCTGCTGCGAAACGTGCGCTTCCCGGTTAATGTTACCGCTCTGGATCTTTCGGCTACTTCGATCAGCGCCGCGAAAAAAGCTGTAGATGAAAGTGGGGCGCGGACACAGGATGTCACCTTCGCCGAAGGGAATCTGTTATCGCTTCCTTTTGCAGACAACTCATTAGATTTGGTGGTGACGAGCGGCGCGCTCGAGTATGTGCCGCTAAATGAGGGTATGGCTGAAATCGCGCGGGTTATCGCGCCGGGCGGGCATATGCTTCATTTGCCTTGCCGGCCCACACCGGCCAGCACATTTTTGGAAATACTCTTTCGGTTCAAGTCGCATCCGCGCCCGCAAATTCTTGCCGAAACGGAACAACACTTCCGCATGGTCCATGAATATCGCTTCCCCCCGCTGCACATCATTGGCTGGAGCAAGACTGCGATGTTGGCACAAAAGCGATAGTTCCTGTTTTACTCATTCACGAAAAGACGAATCAATTCGGTCGAGCTTCCGCAGTAACCCAGGCCAGGTGAGTTGCGCCCCCTGCCCTACGGTGACCGCCCCCATTTGCGCCGCCACACCTCGAAGTATTTCCGGCGACACGGGCAACAAAGTTCCACCACCCGCCTGCGATAATATCTGAATGCGGCAAGCGCGCTCGAGTATATACATCGACAGAAAAGCTTCGGCCGCAGTTTTTCCAACTGTGAGTAGACCATGATTGCGGAGAATCAAACTGTTTTTATTGCCGAGGTCTGCGACCAGTCGCGGTTTTTCATCTTCATTAAGCGCCAGGCCTTCGTAATCGTGATAAGCGAGCGAGGACAATGCAAGCAATGCCTGTTGCGAGATTGGCAGCAATCCGTCCGCTTGCACGGAAACTGCGATGCCATAGTCGGTGTGCAGGTGAATAACGCATAGCGCGTCCTCGCGCGCAGCATGCACTGCACTGTGAATGGTGAAACCGGCCGGGTTGATGAAATAAGGAGACGGCATGACGATCTCGCCGGAGAGGTTAACCTTCACCAAACTCGACGCCGTGATCTCTTCAAACATCATCCCGTAGGGGTTAATAAGAAAATGATGTTCGGGCCCAGGCACACGCGCCGAAAGATGAGTGAAGATCAGATCGTCCCAACCGTAGTGCGCCACCAAACGGTAGGCCGCGGCCAGGGCAACGCGCGCTTCCCATTCCTCTTTGGAAACTTGTTCGTGGATACTCGCCGATTTCTGTGCAGTGGTCATAGGGGTCAAAAGCTATCTAGTTGGGCTTAGTCGAATAATGCGATCGTCATCGCTGGCAGGAGAGCCACGCCCATCCCGGTTTGAAGTTGAAAAATAAAGACTGCCGTCGGGCCCTTCGGCAACGTCACGGATGCGGCCGTACTGTCCTGAAAGCAGATTCTCCTGACTGACAACTCGGCGCCCATCGAGCACAACGCGAATGAGGCGCGTGCCTCGTAAGCAACCAAAAAAGAAATTCCCTTTGAACTGTGGAAATGCGTTCCCGCGATAAAACATTCCGCTACCCGGCGCGCACGCCGGCGTGTACTCCAGCAGGGGTGATTCAAGACCCGCGCGGGTTTCGGTGTGATGAATCAAGGGCCAACCGTAGTTCTTTCCTTTTTCGAGAATGTTCACTTCATCGCCGCCGCCTGGTCCATCAAAGCCACTTGGTCCATGCTCGGTTTCGAAACAAAGATTCGTGCCAGGTTGAAAATCGATTCCCTGCCCATTGCGATTGCCCAAAGTCCAAATCTCGGGACGCGCGTTGGCCCGGCCCACAAACGGGTTGTCTGCCGGCACCGTGCCATCGTCATTCAATCTCAACGTTTTTCCGGCAAGTGAATCCAATTGCTGCGCCAGTTCGCGGTCGGTCGCGTCTCCGGTAGTGATGTACAGCTTGCCGTCGGGGCCAAAACGAAGGCGGCAGCCGGCATGGGCCGGGGCTGCGGGAATGTTCTCAACTATTACTTTTCGATCCGCGAGGCCTGTATCTGTTTCCTTATAACGCACCACACGCACGCGTTGGCCGTCACCTCTGTAGACGTAGGAGAGGTAAAGCCAATGATTGGAAGCGAACTGCGGATGCAGCGCCAGACTCATTAGGCCGGCTTCACCTCTGGGCTCAACGTCGGGGACAACAAAGAGTGGCTGCGGTCGCAGCTTGCCATTTTGGAAGATGCGTACGCGTCCGGGCCGCTCGTTAAAAATCATGCGGCCATCCGGCGCCCAAACAATTGACCATGGCACTTCCAGTCCGCCTACAACCGTCTCGATGCGAAACTTGACCGCGCCTTGTCCGGCAGTGTGACCCTGTTCGGACTCGACCGAAGTTGATTCAACCTCACCGGCCCCGCGTCCGGGCGGAGGATGGCCGCACGCGAAGGCCAGAATGATTAGCGCACAGAAGACTACAAAGACAATTCGATTCATACTCTTATTTGACGCAGCGGGTTGGAAAAAACTTTCACATTTCTGACTTCGCACGCCGATTTAAGGGACCTTAGTGTTGAATGTATTCGTGCAGCAGTTTGATCTCGTCGCCTCGCTCACTCAATTCCACACGCATCAGATCGCGCATTGAGAGCATGCCGACCCAACGCTCGCCATCTACCACAGGCAAATGACGTGTGCCGATTAGCTCCATCCGCTCGAGCGCCTGGTGTGGCGTTTCATCGCAGTTGATGACGGCGCGCAGTTCGCTGGTAACGTCACCCACCTTCACAGACGCCGGATCGCGCTGTAACACCACTACTCGACGCAGCACATCGCGTTCGGAAAAAACACCCAGCAGCTTTCCGCTATCGTCGACGACACAAACCGCGCCGACGTTGCGCGCCGCCATAAACTCCGCCGCGTCCTGAACCGACGCCGACGCATTCATCGAGTAAGGCTCACGGTCGCGTATGACATGCCTTATTAACATCATGGGAGAGCCTCCTATTTGTTTGTCGGTGCCCGGCGGGGTGCGCTGCCATTATAGAGAAACTGCGAAAATCTGTCTCTAGTGAAACAAACAACGGCGGTCGGCGTTTAGCTGAAAAGACTTGCTTGCGGAGAGGGCCGGCGGAAAGTTGTGTGCGCAGCATCAGCGCGCGCGGATTTTTTATTGAAGCCAAGCCGCGCTGAGTGGATCTTGAAGAGCTTGTGAATTGCCTCCCAATATTCGCCCTTGCCGCGCATGCGTTCGCCAAACACGGCTGAGTTTAACTTGCCATCGCGCGCCTCGCGCACCCGATTCATGATGCGATCCGCTTTGGTGGGCAACTTCTCGCGCAATTGCTCCTCGAAATATGGAGCAACGCTGCCGGGCAGACGGAGCATGTTGACGAACGCCATGGTGGCGCCCGCTTCCTTCGCGCGTTCCAGCAGTTCCGGAATGTCTGTTGTCAAACCGGGAATGATGGGCGCGATCCCTATTCCAACCGTGATGCCTGCAGCAGCGAGATCAGCCATCGCATGAAAGCGCGCATCCGGTAAAGGCGCGTATGGTTCAACGGCGCGCGCGGCTTCGCGATCGGTAAAGGGTATGGTGAAAAACACGCCGACACTCGCTTCATGCGTTAGCCGCTGCAAGACGTCAATGTCGCGGCGAATCAATGCCGATTTGGTTATCACGCCGACCGGATTGCGAAAGTCGGCACAGACTTCCAGGCATTGCCGCGTCAGTTTGTAATGCGCTTCGAGCGGAATGTAAGGATCCGAAGTGAACGAAAAAACAATCTCGTCGCCTTGCCATGAAGGCTTCATAAGTTCCTTGCACAACAACTCCGGCGCGTTGACCTTTACGATAATCTTGCGATCAAAGTCAGTGCCCGCTCCGTATCCCAGGTATTCGTGGGTTGGCCGCGAGAAACAATAGGTGCAGCCGTGAATGCAGCCGCGATAGCAGTTAATCGAATAATCAAAACTCACGTCCGGGCTATCGTTGTGGGTAATTATTTTTCGCGTCGCAGTCTCTTCAAAGACTTCGAGCTTCGCTTCCGGCGGTTCACCGAGCCATTCAACCGAATGTGTCAGCCAGGGATTTGGCGGATTTTTGATGGAATGCATGACTGCAAGCTTGTCCTATCGATGCAACAAGCTTATCAGAAGCGACTTAATTTGGCGAGCGTCATTACGTGGCAGGAGTTCCAACTACGACGATGGATTCGATTGCTGCGAAGAACAGGAAAGTCTGCGTTTCATCTTCGCCCTCGCGATCGCTGAGGCAGACATAGTCGTTAGTGATCTCACCCACCCGCCCTTTGTAAATGCCGGCAGAAATCGTCTTTATATTGACGAGTTGGCCTTTGTAACGGCGAAACAAATTTTCCGTGTGCTGTCGTTCCATTTTATCCTCTCCGTAACGCCACCCAGCTCACCGCTGGAGTCCGCGTGTTTCATCGGTCCAGCTAACAAAGAAAAGCCGATACTTATCGGGATCCTGTAGGGTAATGAACCGGCCTCCCCAACCTTCATCTGCCGGCGGGTAGACCTCGACGCCCTGCGCGCGCAGTTGCTCATAGTAATCATCGACATCAGCAACGCCAATAAAGAAGCTGACGCCGCGGCCTCGCTTTAACATCGTTTCCAAATGCTGGGCCAGCGAAATCTTTAAGCTACCAGCTTGCAAGGTCGCCATTGGTGGCTCAGATTCGGGGCTGTGTTTACTTATTTCAAAACCTAACAACTCACCATAGAAAGCAAGCGACTCCTCAAGGTTGTTTACTTCGAGGAACAGAAAATCCAGGCCAGTGATTTGCGTCGCGGAAATTTCGCCCATAGACATCGCCGCCGAGCCAGACCTAAACCGAAGTCAAAAGGAGATAAATGCCGTAAACGCCGCCCACAACCAAGCTCCAAAACATTGCTTCCTGCAAACGCGTGTGACGTCGCAAGGGGCTCGACTTTGGCAGGGATTCATTCATGGCCCGCATTGCGCTGCGCGCCATAACAATTCCAAAAAGAATCACGAACACCGCAAGAATTGCCAGCGGCCACAGAAACCAGATCCACTGAAAGCGCACGAGGAAAAGCAAAAATAAGCCCACCAGCAAACACAGCAGCGCGCTCAAGCCGTGGCCCAGCACCCCAATATTCTGCGCCGGTGGCGGCGAGACCGGAACAAATTCCTGCGGCCTGGCGACTCGGCGCTGTGCATCATACTGTCGTCGCGTCTCTTCATTTCGCAGTACTCGATAGGCTTCGTTCAGCGACTTCATTTCCTCTTCGCTGCCGCCCTTGTCAGGATGGCGACGCGCCGCCAGCCGCTTGTACTGGCGCTCAAGCTCGCGGCGCGAGTCACCTTCACGTGCGCCGAGAATCTGGTAGTAGTCCATCTTTGAACTAAACTCGTTCATGCGGGTGCC
>JBDUCC010000199.1:0-5494 GCA_040003675.1 bacterium
ATCACCAAAACACATCCGGTCGAAACATTGAAGGCGGCGATAGAATTGGGAGCGAAAGACCTTGGCGAAAACCGCGTGCAGGAGGCTGAAGAAAAGATCACTGAACTGGGCCGTCAGGCTGTTCGTTGGCACTTGGTCGGCCATCTGCAAACAAACAAGGCGCGGCGCGCAGTTCAATTATTCGATGTAATTCACTCTCTTGACTCGGACGGGTTGGCTGAACGACTCGATCGTTTGTGCGCTGAAGAAGGCAAGCAATCGTTGGATGTTTTGGTGCAGATTGATCTTGGTGGCGAAAAGACCAAGACGGGAATTTCCCCCGCGGAATTGCGTGCGTTGCTTTCTACTTTGCAGCAATGTCCGCGGCTTCACTTGATAGGGCTGATGACTTTGCCGCCTTACTTCGAAAATCCGGATTGCAGCCGGCCTTTTTTCAAAACTCTGCGCGAGCTGCGCGATGAGCTGCAAACACAGGGACATTTCGGTGCCGCGAAAGGCGAACTTTCAATGGGTATGAGCCACGATTTTCAAGTCGCCATTGAAGAAGGCGCAACGATGATTCGGGTGGGCACTAGTCTTTTCGGCGAACGTCATCCAGGCGAGTAAATAGTTCATGATGATACTGGGTAAATTTTACTGGTTCCTAAGTTGGGCTTTGATCACGGCGACTGCCGTCATCATCGGTCTAATAGTTCTGCGCCTGATCGCCAATCAAGCCGATCTCAATCCTTTTGCCTGGAGCTCTATTAATATTCGCCGGCTAACGGATCCAATAATTAGTCCCGTGCGTCGCACGCTTGCCCGCATGGCGGTGGATTCAAAATACGCGCCGCTGGTGGCGATCCTCGCGGCAGTCCTGCTGGGGTGGTTTGCGTTGCAACTGGTCTCCGCCCTGGCAAACACGGTGGCAGGAATTATGGTCAGCCTTCGGGCGCAGGCCATCATCGCTACGATGGGCTATCTGCTTTACGGTCTGCTGAGCCTTTACAGTTTGATGATCTTCGTTCGCATCATTCTTTCCTGGGTGACCATGAGTTACCGGAATCGCTTTATTCGGTTTCTGGTAACTGCGACGGAACCATTGCTTGGTCCTCTGCGGCGCCATGTGCCGCCAGTGGGGGCCTTCGACATCTCACCGATAGTTGCATTCGTTATCATCTGGCTGTTGCAAGCTGCCGTTGCGGGAACGCTTTTGCGTGGTAGGCAAATCATTTTTTTCGCATGATCGAACAATCCGCAGATTACGCGAATTCCGGAAATCAAAAACGCATGACCAAAATGGTATTGATACAACCCTCCGACTTCTTGATCTGTGTAATCTGCGTAATCTGCGGATCTGATTAAGTATTCAGAGAAGGACGTTAGCGTGACGTTTTAGGTTTACGTAGTGCCGCGCGCTTCCCGAAGTGAAATTGTTGGCGAGTACAACGGCGCCTTGTATGTGCGGCTGGCTGCGGCGCCGGTGGACCGTGCTGCGAATAAAGAACTAATCGCGGTGCTGGCAAAGGCGTTGCATGTTTCTCGCAGCGCAATTGAGATCAATTCCGGACACACTTCCAAATTGAAACGGGTGAGGGTCAGTCAATGCAGACCTGAAAGCTTAAGTACTAGCACCGCAGCAAAGTCACGTTGACAGCTCGAAGGGGACGGGCGAATATTGAAACCAAGACCATCCCCCGACCGTTAAATAATTAAGAATTCGAAAGCGGTTGCAGTCGATTGCACGATGGAAAACGAGAGAATCTCTCATTACCGGATTTTGGAGAAGCTCGGCGCGGGCGGCATGGGCGAAGTGTACCTGGCGGAAGATACGAAACTGGGCCGCCGAGTGGCGCTCAAGATATTGAGTGAGGAGTACACCACCAATAAAGATCGCCTCCACCGCTTTGAACAGGAAGCTTGCGCGGCTTCGGCGTTAAATCACCCAAACATTCTCACCATTCATGAAGTGGGCAGCGATACAGGCAAACACTTTATCGCCACCGAATACATTGACGGTCAAACGTTGCGACGAAGAATCGGCGGCACGCAAATGGATGTCGCTGAGGTCCTTGATATTGCAGTGCAGGTAGCCGGCGCACTCGAGGAAGCCCATGCTGCCGGCATCATTCATCGCGACGTAAAGCCCGACAACATCATGATCCGACGCAACGGCTACGTGAAGGTGCTTGACTTTGGCCTTGCGAAACTTACGGAAAGCTCGATCGATCGCAGCTCGTCAGATGGCGAAGCATCAACGCGCGTTTTAGTTCATACCGACGCGGGCGTAGTAATGGGCACCTCTCATTACATGTCGCCCGAGCAAGCGCGCGGCAAGCCGGTTGATGCGCGCAGCGACATTTGGAGCCTCGGTGTGGTGCTGTTTGAAATGGTGGCCGGCCGCACGCCTTTCGAAGGCGAAACCTCGACCGACGTGCTGGTCTCAATCACGCAAAAAGAAGCGCCGCCGCTGGCGCGTTTCGCTCCTAAAGTCCCTGCCGAACTCGATTGGATCATCACCAAAGCTTTACGCAAAGACAGGGACGAACGCTATCAAACGATCAAGGAATTGCTAACCGATCTTCGCCGGTTGAAACAAAAGATCGAGTTTGAAGCAGAACTGGAACGCTCTGTTGCGCCTGACAGCATCAGCCGGTCGACGATCAGCGCACCCGCTGGGATTCCCACGGTCTCCGGTGGTATTGCCGCAACTGGGGAAGCGACCGGGACACACGCGCCTTCCAGCGCCGAATACATTGTTAGTGAGATCAAACGTCACAAGACAGGCGCAGGCATCATCGCCGCTTTGTTTGTCGTTCTTGTCGGCGCCGGAGTCTTTTTCTACTTCCGTCATGCGCAAGCGCTCACCGACAAAGACACGGTACTGCTCGCTGACTTTGTAAACACGACCGGCGAGCAAGTTTTCGATGGCACTCTGAAGCAAGCGCTGGCGGTGCAGCTTGGACAGTCTCCCTTTCTGAATATTTATCCTGAAGACAGAGTGCGCGAAGCGCTGCGTTTCATGGGACGCTCGCCCGACGATCGCCTAACGCGAGATGTAGCGCGCGAAATTGGCCAACGCCAGGGTTTGAAAGCCATGCTGGCTGGTTCAATTTCCAGTCTTGGCACTCATTATGTGATCACGCTGGAAGCGATAAATGTGCAAAACGGAGATGCAATCGCCCGCGAACAGGCTGAAGCTGACAGCAAGGAGCAAGTTCTGAGCACGCTCGGGCGAGTGGCTTCGCAGCTTCGTGAAAAACTGGGCGAGTCGTTGGGATCGATTAAGAAGTTTGATGCGCCCATCGAACAGGCGACAACGTCTTCCCTTGAAGCGCTTAAGGCTTTCTCTCAAGGAAATGAATTGCGCCAAAAAGGCCAGGATCGCGAAGCGATTCCATTTTACAAACGCGCCATCGAAGTTGACCCAAACTTTGCGATGGCCTACGCGCGGCTGGGCGTGGCCTATAGCAACTGGGGCGAGACTGAACTGGCGAAGGAGTATTCGCAGAAGGCTTATGACCTCCGCGACCGGGTGAGCGAGCATGAGAGATTTTATATCTCCGAGAAGTATCACAGTTACGTGACCGGGAATCGTGACGAGGCAATGAATGTGCTCAAAGCTTGGGCGCAGACCTATCCTAACGATTACATTCCACATAACAATTTGGCAGTGAATTACACCTTCACCGGCCAATACGAAGATGCACTTAAGGAATCCCGGGAGGCTGTTCGCTTAAGTCCTACCAATGCCGTGGCCCAGAGCAACGTCGTGGACTGTTTCATAAAGCTGGGCCGACTGGACGAAGCAAAGCAAACGCTCGAGCAGAGTCTTGGTCAAAACCCTGATCGCAACATCTACCACTTCTATAGTTACCAGGTCGCCTTTCTCCGTGGCGACGAAGACACCATGAAGAAAGACCTCGATTGGTTCGCAAGCAAAACAACTGAAACTGATTTCTTCGATTTGCAGGCGGGAACAGCCCTCAGCCGCGGCGAGTGGAAAAAAGCCCTGGGCTTCGTGCGTCGCTCAACAGAATTGATGATGACTCAGAATCGTAAGGAAAATGCGAGCCAAAACGAGGCCAACGCAGCCTTGGCACATGCAGTACTTGGCCAATGTCCAGAAGCCAGACAAACGGCTACGCATGCCATAGGTATTTCCCGCGGCAAGGTCGATCTGGGCGTCGCCGCTATGGCGTTTGCTCAGTGCGGTGATACGGCCCAGGCCCAAACGCTGGCCGATGAGTTAGCCAAACGTTTTCCCGAGGAATCGATAAATATCAACATCACGATTCCAATGATTCGCGCCGCGATTGAAAACAGCCGCGGCAATTACGCACAGGTGATCGAGATATTGCAGCCTGCTAGCCGGTTTGAATTGGGCGCGGTTGCGGGCTTCGGAATAAATTACCTTCGCGGTCAGGCTTATCTTGGCCAGCGAGCTGGAAAAGAAGCCACTGTGGAGTATCAAAAGATTCTGGATCATCGCACCGTCGAAATTTTTTCTCTTGCATACCCGCTGGCACACCTCCAACTCGCACGGGGCGCAGCTCTTGCTGGCGATACGTCGAAGAGTCGCAAGGCGTATCAGGATTTCTTTGCACTGTGGAAAGATGCTGATGCAGATCTGCCGGTGCTGGTCCAGGCGAAAAAAGAATACGAACAGCTTAAATGAAGGATATTTGGCTGCCAATTAACGCAGAAGCACGCGGATCTGAATGAGACGGTATTTCACAGAAAATATATTCCTTTAACTCTTTGCCTGATCCTCGCTTTCCGCGTTAATCCGCGGCCCATTCTTTGTGGTATATTTTCGAGCCTGCAATCTACAAAGTAATTCAAGGACCGAAGCGAAATGTCCGGACATTCGAAGTGGCATAGTATTAAGCACAAGAAAGGCGCGCTCGATGCCAAGCGCGGCAAGCTGTTCACCAAATTCATCAAGGAAATAACTGTGGCAGCGCGCTCGGGCGGCGGTGATCCGGAGGGCAACGCGCGGCTGCGCAAGGCCATCCTCGACGCCAAGAACGGCAACATGCCCAACGACACGATTGAACGCGCGGTACGTCGCGGCACCGGCGAAGAAGAGGGAGTTAACTACGAAGAGATCACTTACGAAGGTTATGGACCAGGTGGGGCGGCCCTGTTAATTGAGTCCATGACCGACAATCGCAACCGCACCGTCGCGGAAATTCGCCACGCGTTTTCCAAGAATGGCGGTAACCTTGCCGCCGCCGGAGCAGTCGCCTGGATGTTTGAGAAGAAGGGTTACATCGTGGTCGCCAAGAGCGCGAAATCAGAGGACGAACTTTTTGAGATTGTGACAGACGCCGGCGCGGAAGATTTGCGTGATGACGAAGATAACTTTGAGATCATCACTTCGCCGAGTGATTTTGATAGCGTGCTTGAAGCCGTAAAGAAAGCCGGCGTTGAACCACAGGTTGCGGAAGTGGAGATGGTGCCCAAGGAATATAAGAAGCTCGAGGGCAGCGAAGCAAAGCAGATGCTGAAG
>JBDUCC010000029.1:0-17944 GCA_040003675.1 bacterium
TGGCCATTCTGAGTGTTTACTCAATGGTAGTGTTGGCGTCGCCGGCAGCAAAGGCAGCATCTGGAGAGTTGACGGTCTCAGGTAGCGTTACAGTCAACGGAGAGGCTGTGGTTTCCGGCGGTACCTTGTTTTCGGACAGCGTGATTACGACGGCGGAAAAAAGTAGCGCGGTTGTGAGCCTTAGCAAATTAGGCCGCGTCGAACTAGAACCGAACTCCAGCTTGCGAATCAGCTTTACGGAAAAAGGGATCACGGGCTTGCTCGATAGCGGCAGTGCCCATGTATCAACTTTGGCTGGCGTGGTCGTAAATTTCACCACCAAGGATGGCGCGGTTGTAGCAGATGGCAGCCAGGCCACTTCGTTTACCGTGAATGTATTTAAGGGAGTTACATCTCTTACCACTCATTCCGGTCTGGCTCTCCTCCGGGTGGGCAGCACCACGAAGCAGGTTGCCGCTGGTGAAAGCGCCAGTGCCGGCACGCCGAATCCGAAAGATGATCCGGGTGACGACGACGACAAGATGAGCGGCGGAGAATTGGCGGCATTCTTGTTGGCTGGTGGCGCTGCGGCTGCCTTGATCTTCTGGGCAATCACGCACGAAAACGACTTGAACTTTGGCGGAACTGTAAACGTAATCAGCCCGGCTCGGTAAGCGCTCGATTGCGTCTCGTCAAAAAAAACCGCAGCGCTGTAACTGGCGCTGAGGTCATGTACCTACAATCTTGCGGGTCACGCGACTCAGGTCGTGCTTGACCCGCAAGCTTTGTTTACTAGTTCAACCCCTCCTGATTTTCCTTAAGGACACTTCATGCATATTGCGGTAATTGGTACGGGTTATGTCGGCCTGGTAACAGGCGCTTGTTTCGCAGAGTTTGGCGTCGATGTAACCTGCGTTGACATCGACGCTGATAAAATCGCCCGTCTTTCCGCGGGCGAGATGCCTATCTATGAACCCGGGCTTGAACAATTGGTTACGAAGGACATGCAGTCCGGACGGCTGCGGTTTACGACGGACATTAAACAAGCGGTAGAACAAGCACTGGTAATTTTCCTTGCCGTGGGTACGCCGCCGAAAAGCGACGGCTCGCCCGACCTTAGTTTCGTTGAAGCGGCGGCAACCTCAATCGCACAACACATGAATGGCTACAAAGTCATTGTCACCAAATCAACAGTGCCCATAGGGACCGGTGAGTGGCTGCGCAAGTTAATCCGCGAAAAGCAAAGAGCCCGGCTGAATTTTGGCATTGTCTCCAATCCGGAGTTTCTGCGCGAAGGCGCGGCGATAAACGACTTCATGCGACCGGACCGCGTGGTTATTGGCAGCAGCGACGAAGAAGCCATCGCCATAATGCGGGATCTCTATCGCCCACTTTATCTAATCGAGGCGCCGTTTGTTATTACTTCTCTCGAGTCCGCAGAACTAACCAAGTATGCGGCGAATGCTTTCCTGGCCACCAAAATATCCTTCATCAATGAGATTGCGAGCATGTGCGAGAGCATTGGCTGCGACGTGCACGATGTCGCCCGCGCTATTGGTATGGACCGGCGCATTGGCAGCAAGTTTCTCCATCCCGGACCCGGCTTTGGCGGTTCTTGTTTTCCAAAAGACACACAGGCGCTTGCCTCTGTCGCGCGGCAGTTCGGCCGCGATTCTCTAATTGTCGACGCGGTTATTGAAGTCAATCGCCGGCACCGACAGTCAATGATACCCAAGATTGAGAAACTGGCTGGAGGTCTCAACGGGAAGACGATTGCGATCCTGGGATTGGCATTCAAGCCGGAAACTGATGATATGCGCGAGGCCCCATCGATCCATATCATCAAAGGGTTGATCGAGGGCGGCGCAAAAGTCGTCGCCTACGATCCGGTAGCGATGATCGAAGCGGCAAAAGTTTTACCCGAAGTCGAATATGTGGAAGACGAATACGCGGCGGCCACAAACGCTGATGCCCTTGTTTTCATTACCGAATGGAATCAATTTCGCGCGCTTGATATGCGGCGCATTCACGGGCTGATGAAATCTCCACGCATCGCTGATTTGCGGAATATCTACCAACCCGAAGACATGCGTGAACTAGGTTTCGAATACGTCGGTGTGGGTCGATAGGCGAACCGCTTTCCAACCCGGGATATCCTAAACAGCTCTCAAGGATTTATATGGCCCTAAAAGGAATAGCGCTGGTAACGGGAGGAGCGGGCTTCATCGGCTCCCACATTGCTTCCGGACTGATTAAAGCCGGGGCCCGGGTTCGTATTATCGACGACCTGTCGACTGGCTATCGCGAAAACATTGCCGAAATCGGCGGTGACATCGACTTTGTCGAGGCAACACTTGCCGATGAGTCAGCGGTGCGAAGGGCCCTGGAAGATGTCGAGCTTGTCTTTCACGAAGCCGCCATCCCTTCTGTACCGCGCTCGGTTGAAAACCCACGTCAGACGCATATCGCCAGCGTTGATTCAACCTTCTCGCTGTTATTGGGCGCGCGAGACAAGGGAGTCAAGCGCGTAGTCTATGCGGCTTCAAGCTCTGCTTACGGCGATCAGCCGACTCTGCCAAAAATCGAAACGATGCTGCCTGATCCGCTCTCTCCTTATGCCGTCGCGAAATTAGTGGGCGAATACTACTGTCAGGTCTTCACGCGCGTTTACGGTTTGGAGACAGTGTCACTGCGTTACTTTAATGTGTTTGGCCCACGACAGGATCCAAGCTCGCAGTATTCCGGCGTGATCTCTCGTTTCATCAGCGCTCTCTTATCGGGTCAGCGTCCAATGATTTACGGCGATGGCGAACAGTCTCGGGATTTCACCTATATCGATAACGTCGTCGCTGCCAATCTCAAGGCTGCGGAAACGACAAAGGGAGTCGGCCAGATCATCAACATCGCCAACGGTGAACGAGTTACCCTCAACCAGCTATTGGATCAGCTTAAAGGATTGACAGGCAGAAATGACTTGCAAGCGGATTATCAGCCGCCCCGCAAAGGAGATGTGCGGGACAGTCTTGCCGACATTACTCGCGCCCGTGAGTGCCTGGACTTTTCCCCTCAAGTGGATCTGCAGACGGGGCTAAAGCTGACGATGGATTGGTGGAAGAATAGTCGTTTTGCAAAAGCCTAGCGTTCCGAAACTCGCAGCGCAGGACTTAGTCGCGTGAGGTCGCAACATTACTATTGTCGGCTACTAACCGCCGCAAGCTTTCCGTGTATGGCGCCCGAGCCACACCGCGATCGGTAATGATCGCAGTTATCAAGTCATTTGGTGTTACGTCAAACGCGGGATTGCTCACTTCGATCCCGTCGGGCGCGAGTTGCTGCCCTCCAATATGGGTTACTTCCTTACGATCGCGCTGCTCAATAGGAATTTCCGCGCCGGATTTCAATGATAGGTCGAGCGTCGTGATGGGAGCGGCGACGTAAAAAGGAATCTCATGCTTCCGGGCAAGGACCGCCACCATGTAGGTTCCAATCTTGTTGGCGGTGTCACCGTTGCCGGCAATGCGATCCGCGCCCACCACGACTAAGTTAACCTTTCCGCTTTGCATTACGCTGCCAGCCATGTTGTCGGTAATGACGGTGACGGGGATGTCGTCCTTAGCCAGCTCCCAAGCCGTCAAGCGAGAACCTTGCAAGAAAGGTCTGGTCTCGTCAGCAATCACCGCCACGCGCTTGCCTGCGTCACGAGCCCCGCGAATTACTCCCAGTGCCGTTCCATAATCGCCGGCAGTCGCCAGCGCTCCTGCATTGCAGTGGGTCAGCACAGTATCTCCGTCGGCGATCAAATCTGCGCCAAAACGCCCGATCGAGCGATTCGCCGCCAGGTCTTCATGAAAAATCTTTTGTGCTTCCTCAACCAGGCTTGCCTTCAACTCTTCAACGCTCTTCGTTGTGGCTTTATCCTGATTGAAGCGCTCCCGCATTCGTTCGATTGCCCAAAATAAATTCACCGCTGTTGGTCGCGTCTCACCCATCACCTGGCACATGTAGGTAAAATCATCTTCCAGATCGGCTGCGGACATCCCAACGGATTGACTGGCGCCCAGCGCGAGTCCCATGGCTGCGGACACGCCAATTGCGGGTGCGCCGCGAACGACCATTTTTCTAATTGCCTCAGCGACTTCTTCCCAGGAGCGCAGCATCAAATATTTTTCTTCGGTTGGCAGCAGCCGCTGATCGATCATGCGTATGCCTTCATTGGTCCATTCGACCGTTTTAATCATTTCGTTTATTACTCCTGGATGATTTGAAGCCCGGCAATCTTACAAGACCCGAAAAAGCAGGGCAAAGGGTGGGTCTATTCTTTAATCGCGTTTCTAATTACGCACCATTCTAACCATAAACGCTTGCTGTCCCTGAGCTTGGGCCGAGTATACATTTTTCGCCGCATAGCCCATGTTTTTGAAGGCGCTGAGCGGGGGCGCCATTTCATTCCAATCTGAAGCGCGAAATGCGATCCAAATTTCGTTTCCACTGATTTGCGCGCTATTCATGACGGCGATTTCGTTGAATCTCCTCGGGAGAAAGTAAGCAGCATCCTCCTGAATGCCCGGCACGTCCTTGATGACCGCAACTTTGAATTGATCGGCGTGAAGTGAACTAAAGGCAAACCAAACGTGGTAAGCGATCAGGTCCTCAAAGGCATAAACACGGATCTCTTCTGTCGGGCGCGGGTTGCTGAGTTGTACTTGCCGCGCGAGCGGTTCCCACTGACACCAAATGTATGGCTGCGGACGCGCAAGTGACCATGCGATCCCCGCGAGCAGCAGCCAGGCTCCGAGGATGAAACAGGTTGCAATTTTGATCCAGTAGCGAGGCAATCGAATAATCGCGACCGCGGCTAAAATTGAATACGGCGCTGCAACGATGATTAGATGGCGCGAGCCCCAGATAGACTGGGGCAAAAGCCAACTCAACCCGAATACGATCAGAACTGGAGCCAACGCCAACAGGAACAGCGCACGAAGTGGGTTAACCGGTGCGCCTTTCACATGCCCGCCCGTCCGCCAAAGTCGCACGGTCAACAGCAACAGCGGCACGCCTAAAATCAATAGGGAAAGCAGCGCTGTAAGCTGATCAAAAGGGCGCGCGGCTGAGCTTTGAATGAACCAGAATGGCTTGTTCAGCAGCGCATAAAGTTGTGTTAGGTCCCAAAAGGTTGGCCGCGAGACCCATCCGATGTTCTGCGCCAATCCCTTTCCAGCTTCCGCCTTTTGGATTACAAGAAAAACCCACGGCGCATACGCCAGTATTGTTATTGCGGCACCTGCGAGGAACCGCGCGGCCTTACGTCGTTGCCAGATCGCCAGTGCCGAACCTTCGAGAATAACCACCAGCCAACCGGCATAATGCGAGTAGACCAGCAAGAGATTTAGCAATAATAGCCACAGAAGTTGTTTGCGCGAACCCTGTTCAGCTTTAAAGAATTTTATGAACAGCCACAGCGAACAAAGCGAAAGAAACATTAACAGCGAGTACATCCGCAGTTCCTGTGCGTACTTGATCAAGTACCCATTAACAGCCAGCAGTAGCAACGCCAGATTTCGCTCCGTTTGCTTCAATTCGAGCGCGCGGCAAAGGAGGACAAAAGGAACGACAGCGGCAATAGCGCAGACGGCCGGCAGTAGTCGCAGCCACGTCAAAGACTCGCCACCGATGCCAATCCAAATTTTGAGAAGCAGGTAGAACAGCGGCGGATGAATTATGTCTGCGGCGACAAACCGCAGCAGCTCGGTCCAGCCATGGCGTGCCGCATGTATGCCGAAGATTTCATCAAACCATAAACACGTTGCTGTTAAGCGCCACAACCTGACTGCGGCAAACAAAACGATGACCAGGGCGGTGAAGAACGCTCCCGTTGGAAACGACTTGCTTCTTTCCGTTTCGTTCTCGGTGCCTGCAAGTGATGGTGCTCTTGGGCTGGATTTCATAAACGGAACACGCCCTTCGGAAGGCGCGATGGCGGCGTAAATCGCAGGCAACTTTTAGTGAAAGACTGGTGCTGCGAGCGAGTATACATTGCATCCCATTCTATCCGGCAAATGTTTGACATGACCCCAGACGCGTGATAGTGTCCGCGTCGATTACAACCGATCTTTTTATTTGAAAGCGTCAAGGTGCCCCGAAAGGGGAGAATAGGGAAGCGGGTGAGAATCCCGCGCGGTCGCGCCACTGTGATGAGAAGGCTCCAGTCAGCACTTCTTTAAGCCAGGAGACCTGCCACGATGCTTTGCAGTTTCGAACGCTTCGCGGAAAAGTGTTCAGGCCGCACGGACTACCACTTCTATTTGGTCCCGACGATTGCCTGTTTCCTTTCCGCGAAACCAGGAGGTCGTCGGGACCTTTGCATTTACATCAAGTCAAAACAAAGCGATTTGCTTACATACTCGTCCTTTTGTGCAACGTCATCGCCTTGCTGAGTTGTGCGCAACGACCACATCCTCCCGGATTGGAAGCCGTCGCCCAATCGAGGCAGGTGGTGGATGAGTCCGGAAGAAAAGTCACGCTCGCGGCAAAGATTGAGCGAGTGATTTCGCTGGCTCCAAATCTTACAGAGATTGTCTATGCGGTTGGCGCCGGTGACCACCTGGTGGGCAACACTACTTTTTGTAATTACCCACCCGAGGCAAAGAACGTTGTCAAAGTCGGCGACACATTACAACCGAGCATTGAACGCATACTTGCGCTTCGTCCGCAGCTCGTTCTTGTTTCGACGGCCTCGCAACTTGAAGCTTTTACCAGACAGTTAGACGAACAACAGATTGCGGTGTACGTCACAGATCCACGCGATCTTGAAGGTGTTTTTCGCTCGATCTTGGGTGTTGGAGATTTGTTGAATCAATCTGCCGGCGCGGCGGAATTAGTCAAACAGTTGCGTGCGCGAACCGATACCGTCGAGTACGCAGTAGCCGGGCGTCCTGCCGTTTCCGTCTTTTTTCAATTGTCGGGACAGCCACTTTACACCGCCGGCAAGAGTTCGTTCGTCACAAATCTAATCGAGCGCGCTGGTGGTCGCTCCGTTACCGCGGACGTGAACGAAGCCTGGCCGCGATTGAGCGATGAAGCGGCCCTCGCTTCGCGACCAGAAGCGATAGTCATGCTTTCCGGCGATGCGATGGGAGGGGCGGCGAATACAAACGTAGCAGCGGCGCTCAGGAATTCGCCTGCAGTTAAGAATGGCCGGCTCTACGTAATTAATGGAGACCTCCTAACCCGGCCGGGGCCGCGCCTGGTTGACGGCTTGGAGCAGATAGCCCGTGCGCTTCACCCGGAAGCTTTTAAGTGAAACACCGCGTGAACGAGAGAACTACAACCATCAGTGGCAACACCACTTCGCTTGAGCGTGGTGCGCGCGCGACCTTGCGAAAGACAATTTTTGTTTGCGGCGCGCTGTCGATAATTCTGATTTTAATCGCAATTATCGCCGCGACCCTGGGCAGCGAACGACTGCCCGTTGTCGATTTGCTTCGCGCGCTTTTCACGGCGGGAACAAATACTGGTGCGCTGACGGCCACGCAACGCGCAATTCTCTTTGACATACGTTTACCTCGCATCTTGCTCGCGGCCACGGTCGGTGCATCTCTCGCTGCCGCCGGCGCAAGTTACCAGGCGTTACTGCGCAACGCGCTTGCCGAACCGTATCTGTTGGGCATTTCGAATGGCGCCGCAGTAGGAACGATGGTTGCGCTCGTGTTTCTTGGAACAAGCGAGTGGACTCGACCTGTGTTGGCATTTGCAGGGGCACTTGCCGCAACCTTCGTCGTTTACCGTTTGGCGCGTGGTCGCGCGGGAGCGACAGCGGAGAAACTGATTCTGGCTGGGGTGATCGTCACGACGTTCCAGTCCTCAGCGATCGTCTTCATCACCACTTTGATGGATGCGACGCGCATACGTTCTTTTACTTTTTGGTTACTTGGGGATTTATCCCAGGCCACACCCGGTTCGCTCTGGATCATTGTTGCTTCAACCGTAGTTGGCGTCGTCCTCCTAACACTTAAGGCTCGACCGCTGAATCTCCTGATGCTCGGCGAGCGCGATGCTTTTGATCTGGGAGTCGAGGTTGAACGGGTGCGTTTGCAGGTCTTTTTCGCGGCCAGTCTCCTGGTGGGAGTTTCGGTCGCATTAAGCGGTTCAGTTGGATACGTGGGCTTGGTGGTGCCGCATCTGGTTCGCATGTCCACGAGTGGAGACAACCGCTTAACAATTCCGGCGGCCGCGCTCGCAGGCGCATCGTTTGTCGTGGTTGCCGACACGTTGGCGCGCACTGTGATTGCACCGCGCGAACTGCCGGTGGGCGCGATAACGGCACTAATCGGCGCGCCGTTGTTTGTTTACCTGCTGAAGCGGCGCTAGGACCATTGGCGGGATGCGAAATTCGATACGATCTATCATCTACCGCACGCACATCTGGCTCGGACTATTTATCGCCATTCCTGTCTTGGCGTGGACCTCGAGTGGATTGCTGTACGCATGGCCCAACGCGGTATCAGGAGGCACGATTGAAAGCATTGCAACTGAGCGAGTGCGAATTACGCCCGCGCAGGCGCAACAACGGGCCAACGATTTCGCGAAGAAAAAACTACCAACGACTGCATTAACACTACTGATGCGCGAAGGTCGTCCCGTTTACCAAGCTGTTGGAGGCATGGGCGCTAATTCATTGCTGATTGACGCCGAGACGGGCCTGGTGTTGAAAACTCCGCCGCCGGGAATTTTGACAAGGTACTTTCGCCAGGCACATTTTTATTTCTTTGCCGGTAGTTGGCAGGTACCGCTGCTGTTTGCTGCTTCTGGCCTGGCCTTTTTGTCAGCTTTCTCCGGTATGTATTTAAACATCAAGCTCTGGCGTGCGAAGTTCAGAAAACGGACAGGCGCTAAACAATCTCAGGGACCTCTGCAAGATGCTTGAAGCGAAAAATTTAGGCATCGACTACGGGAAGCGACAAGCGGTCGTTGCTGTCTCGTTGCGCGTTGCTCCGGGGGACATGACGGCTATTGTCGGCGCAAACGGCGCCGGCAAGTCATCGCTGTTACGCGCGTTGAATGGTGCCATCCAACCGTCGAGTGGGGAAGTCCTGCTCGATGATAAACCGCTCAGCTCCTTCTCGCGCCGCGCGATTGGCAGGCGCATCGCCGTCGTCACACAGGAAGCGTTGTTGGCTTTTCCGGTTTCGGTATTGGAGTACGTGCTTGGCGGTCGTTATGCGTGGGCGGGATCTGGTGCCTGGGGATGGGAATCGGAACGCGACTTGGAGATCGCTGCCGATGTGCTGCGGCAAACTGAATTGGAAAACTTCAGCGCCCGTCTGATGAACGAACTATCAGGAGGCGAGCGACAGCGCGCGGTCTTGGCGCGAGCTCTCGCGACCGAAGCCGGAATTCTTTTGCTTGACGAGCCCACGGCCAACCTGGATCTGGCTCATCAGGCTTCAATGCTTCAGCTGGTGCGGGCGCGTTGTGACGAGTGCGCGACGGCGGCAGTTATAGTCACGCACGACATTAATCTCGCCGCCGAATTTGCGAATCACGTCGTGCTGCTGAAAAACGGGCACCTGATTGCCGCCGGCAAGCCACGCGACGTTTTGACCGAAGAACTGTTAAGCGACGTTTTAGAAATCAAAGTTTTGGTAGACGCGCATCCGCTATCGGGCGCGCCACGTATTACGCCGGCGCACGAAATGCGACGGTAAGCGGGAACGGCAGACAAGTTTGCCTGTTCGCTCCCATCAACACGGGTGACGGCTTAGGGAAGGCGGTCAAAATCCGCCACTGCCCCCGCAACTGTAGGCGACGCAGACGTTCTGAAACGCTTTAGCCACTGTTCAAAAGAATGGGAAGGCTACCCAGAGCTGAGTCGCAAGTCAGGAGACCTCGCCGCCGCTCTTCGTAAAGCTCGCACTGCGACGGGCAGGAGACTCTACAAATGAAAACTAACCGAACCAGATTGTTATGTTTCAGGAACAAGTCACTCAGCATTTTAGTTCTGCTGATTCTCTGCAATGATTTTGCTGGCGAAGTGTTCGCGCAAAACAGTGCGGGCGCGGCACAGATCAACGTTCGTGTAACCGATCCGCAAGGCGCAATTCTGCCGAACGCCGAGGTCACGCTTTACACACGCGACAATCGCATTCGCATCAACAGTCTGACAGACAGCAATGGCGCCAGCCGTTTCGATCAACTCGCGCCGGGCGAGTACTTGGTCGAGGCGGAAGCAACCGGCTTCGCACGCGCAGCTACGCGCGTTTTGCGCCTCGAGCGAAATGGCAATGCATCCCTTGATATTTCACTTCCACTGGCTGGTGTTAGTGAACAAGTGGTGGTCACCGCACAGGCTACAGCGCAATCTACTGATGAGATTTCCAAAGCAGTCTCGGTGGTGGAGTCGCGTGAGATAGAAGAGCGCGATGAGGATACCGTCACAGACGCCTTGCGCACGGTTCCGGGATTACGCATTCAGCAACTCGGCGGGCCCGGGAGGTTGGTTTCTATCAAGGCGCGCGGACTGCGTAATCAGGACACTGCGGTACTGATCGACGGCATTCGCTTTCGTGATGCAACTACGGGCGACGCCACGAGCTTTCTAAGCGATTTCGCCGTCACTAATCTGGACCGTGTGGAGGTTCTGCGTGGCTCGGGATCATCGCTTTACGGCACAAATGCAATCGGTGGCGTCATCAACATTGTCACCGATGAAGGTGGCGGCCCTACTCACGGCAGCATCCTAGCGGAAGGTGGTGGCCTGGGCCTGTTTCGCGGACGTGCGCAGTTGGCAGGGGGCACAACTCGGTTTGCATACAGCGCCGGAGCAAGTCATCTAAATGTCACTCGTGGAATAGACGGAGACGATGCCGCGCGCAATACCAGCGGGCAGGGACGCGTCGTATTGCAATTAAAGCCCACCATGACACTGTCCGGCCGTGTCTATGCGGGAACTTCGTTTGTGCAACTAAACAATAGTCCGGAGGTGTTTGGCCCGTTACCGCTGACAGGAATTATCGACGCGCGCCCGATTTCGCGCTCGGAACTGCGGCGGTACGAGAGTGAGGTTCCGGTCGGACAATTGAGCCTCGGCGGCACGTTTATTCCCGACGCAAATGACCCTGACGCTTCCGCAGCGAGTCGTTTCTTTAATGGCGCCGTTACTTTTGCGCACCGTCCCGTCGAAGCATTCGGGTACACGATCTCTTACCAGGGTCTGGCAACACGCCGCTTAAACAGCAATGGGGTATCGGGAGTTAGCTTTCAACCATTCGGCGGTTCAACCCGCACGCAGGACGACGGCCACATACACACTCTAAATGCTCGAACGGATTTCAGCGTCGGCAAACACAATTTCATCAATGCCGGCTACGAATTTGAACGAGCCAGCTTCTTGAATCGCTCGACGTCGGCCAACGTTGCCGATAACAATTCTACGAACGTTGTCGAACAGAGCAATACTTTCTTCGTGCAGGACCAACTGCGGTTTTTGGAAGATCGTTTGCAATTGTCAGCCGCATTTCGAGCGCAATTCTTCTCCCTCCATGCCCCAAGTTTCACGCCAACTGTGGGTGCGCCATTCGCCGGAATTGCATTTGGTTCACCGGGAAGCGCCTACACCGGGGACGGTTCCATCGCATATTTGTTCCGCACCACGCACACCAAGCTACGCGCGCACATTGGCAACGGCTATCGCGCGCCCTCGTTGTTCGAGCGCTTCGGCACGGCATTCTTCGGAGGTTTCTTCTCACCTTTAGGCGATCCGCGTCTTCGTCCTGAGCGTTCGATAGCGTTCGATGCGGGAATCGATCAATCCCTACACGACAATAAGCTGCGGTTGTCGGCAACCTACTTCTACACTCGACTGCAGGAGGTGATCGGATTCGATTTCTCGGGCAAGATCAATCCGCTGACCGATCCCTTCGGCCGCTTCTTTGGTTATCTGAATACTGGTGGTGGGCTCGCTCGCGGTCTCGAGCTGTCGGCTACTGCCTCACCCAGTGGCATGCTCGATGTCTTCGTCAGTTACACCTACACGAACAGTGACCAACAGACGCCACAGGTCAGCGGCAGCGGCGTGATCAGTTCGCTGGTTATTCCCGATCACCAATTCGCAGCCATTGTGACTCAACGCATCGGACGCCGGGCGTTCATCAACTTTGATCTGACGGCGACCAGCGATTATCTGGCGCCGGTTTTTCCTCGAGTCTATCGATTCGAGAGTCTTGTCAAAGCTGATCTGGGTGCGAGTTATGAGTTTCCGCTGGCTGAGCAGCGACGCTTGCGCGTGTTTGGCTACATAGACAATCTTTTCAATCGCGACAATTTTGAAAGCGGCTTTCGCACGCCAGGACGAACGGGCCGCGCCGGCGCTTCTTTTAGCTTCTGACGCCGGAGTTGAAGAGAAATCCGCAGATTACGCAGATTGCGCAGATTAAGATCAGTTCAGAACCAGTCTGTCCATCATTGGAGACCTGATTTCAATCGGCGTAATCTGTGTAATCTGCGGATAAATGTTTCTGTCCGTTTGAGCATCCTATGACATCGACCAAACAAAAATTCTGCTCAAACTGCGGCGCAAGCTTTGGCTGTGGGATGCAAAGTGAACAGCAGTGTTGGTGTGAGGACCTACCTCATATTCCATTACCGGGTAATAAAGATCAGGATTGCCTTTGTCCCAAATGTTTGTGGGCCCTCATACAGGAAACGAATGGCACGAATGATTCAGAACCTGATGACGCCGTATCAACCTGAAAACCCAGCTACCAAAAGCGATTCAGGCTGCAAGGTTTTGCGGGTTGATGGGCGCGAGTGCGTCCCTTACAACAACCTGTCCCTGCAACCTGAAACTCGGTGGCCGCTTTAAGTGAGCGGCGAAGTTAAGGATTTTTGGTAAACAAACCTCCCGCCAGAAAGATCGCACCCACGACCAAATGAATGCCGTGATCGACTTTGCCTAACATCAGAGGCCCAATATGCAAATCTCCCATGACCAGGCCAAGAACCCCCAACGCCAGATAGACCAGACCAAAGACCAGGCAAAAGCCTTTTGCACCGCTGAGCGTTCCGGCAAAACCAAAGTAGAGTGAAATCACACCTGAAACAATGTGTACGAGATTATGAGCGGGCGAAAGATGGGCGCCGAGGGAATCCAACACGTGCGTAAAACCGAGCACGCCCACCAACAGCAGCACCAGACCCATAATCTTAGCAACAGTTTTTGCCATGATTACCGTTTCTTCTCCTCTTCGAAAGGTTGACTACCATGCGGCCGCGCCGTCGTTAAAAAGCGACCGCCTAAACCCGCGAGGATAATGTCAGAAGGTGGCGAATGTATATCAGAGTGCCCGTCCCCTTGCAAAGCTTTTTTGCGTGCCGCAGCTGGAAATCGCCACACCATTCCGGGCAAATAAATCAGAGTGCTATACTAAAAAACTTCTGTCTTCCCGCTTAAAAGAAACTTTCCACGTTTGGAGTTGATTTATGCTGAAACTCGGCCCAAAACAGCTAATACGCCAGTTTGTTGCCAGCAGCGTTCTAGTCCTTTTGTTTGTCTGTACCGCGAGCGCATACACAGTTGTGATGCGCGGCGGAAAGCGGGTCGAGGTGCCGGCCAGCTTTTTGGTTACCGCTACGACGCTAACGTACGAAGCCGGGCCGGGCATTCAGATTACGCTCCAACTCGCCGCCATCGACATTTCCGCAACTGAGAAAGCCAACAACGAAACGGCGGGCGCTTTGTTGCGGCGTCGGGAAGTGTCGCGCGAGGATTCGAGTGCGCGAGTAAACAAACCTGTGGTTAACAGCTCGCGGCGAACCATTACCAATCGCGATCTGGATGCATCGATGATTCGCCGCCGGCAAAGCGAGCTGGCATACGAAAAGAGAAGACAGGAACTTGGATTGCCGACCGTGGCCGAATCCCGACGCCGCGCGGAAGCTGAATCAGCTCAGATTCGAGAAGAACTGGCAGCGACACGCTCGGCCGAAGAGAATTCCGAAGCCTATTGGCGGGCTCGCGCTTCGGCTTTGCGAACCGAGATTGCGGCGATCGATGCGGAAATCAATTATGTGCGCACTCGGCTGGAGGATTCCCCGTATCCTTTCACGGGCGGGTTTACCTCATTTAGCGTGGCGCCGTTTATTTCAACGAGTGGTGGGTTTGGCAATTTCAACTTCGGACGCCAGTTTTCCCGGGGCGGTTTTCAGCATCGTCCTCTGGTTTATAGCGCGCCGCAGTTTGGACCGCGTCTGGCAGCGCGTGTGGGATTTGGCAGCGGCGCTACGCGCGGGGAAGTGTTGCTCAACAACCGTGGCGGATCTCGGCATTTCAGATCGGACGGCGTCGGGTTCGGATTTCCTGTGGTCTCAACGGTGGGAGTTCTGGGATCAGGAATTCCGCCTTACGACTACAGTTACGAACGCAGTGCGCTGATAACACAATTCAATGAGTTGGGAACTGCGCGGGCTGGACTCAATGCCAGATGGCATGAGCTTGAAGAGCAAGCGAGACGCGCCGGTGCGCCGCCGGGATGGCTGCGACCGTGAAGAGGAGACAGGAGACAGGAGACAGTAGTCAAAAAAGACCAAAGCCCAAAGCCCAAAAACTACCGACTCCTGACTCCTGACTACTGCCGACAAAGAACCAATGACAAATACCTGGGAAACAATCATCGGTTTAGAAATTCATGCGCAACTGAGCACTGAATCGAAAATCTTCTGCAGTTGTTCGACCCGCTTTGGTGACGAGCCGAATGCCAACACCTGTCCAGTCTGCCTCGGATTGCCCGGCGCCTTGCCCGTGCTCAACCGGCGCGCAGTCGAACTCGGCGCGCGGGCCGCGCTCGCCCTCGGCCTGCACGTAAACAATCGCTCGATCTTTGCGCGGAAAAATTATTTCTATCCTGATCTGCCGAAGGGCTATCAAATCTCCCAATACGATCAGCCGTTTTCAGCTAACGGTGAACTGGAGATTATGACCGCCGAGCGGGACGAAGCAGGACACCCGCTTGAATGGCGGTCAAAAAAGATCACTATTACCCGCCTGCATCTTGAAGAAGACGCCGGGAAGAACGTGCATGAGGGACTGCCTGAAATCGATCGTTATTCTTACATCGACCTGAACCGGGCCGGCACGCCCCTGGCTGAAATCGTCACCGAACCCGACTTTCGTTCTTCGTGGGAAGCCTACGATTACGTCAATCACGTGCGTCGCGCGCTGCAATGGGTCGGCGCGTCCGAAGCCGACATGGAGAAGGGAAATCTGCGCTGCGAAGCGAATGTCTCGGTGCGCCGTCGCGGCGATCAAACACTTGGCACTAAAGTCGAATTGAAGAACCTTAACTCGGTTCGTTTCATGCATCGCGCAATCGAGTTTGAGGTTGAACGGCAAATCGGGGTACTGGAGGCCGGCGGCAGCTTGCAACAGGAAACGCGGCTTTGGGATGAACGTGCCGCCGAGACGCGCGTCATGCGTTCAAAAGAGGAAGCGCATGATTACCGTTATTTTCCAGAGCCCGACCTACCGCCGTTGGAAGTGTCCGATGAATTCATAACCGAGGTGCGCGACGCAATGCCTGAATTGCCTGAAGCGCGTCGCAAACGATTCATGGAAAGTTACGACTTGAGTTTTACTGATGCTTCGCAGTTGACCTCCGAACGATCGTTAGCTGATTACTACGAGAAGTCAGCGGCCGTTTCGGGCGATCCGCGAGCAACCTCTAATTGGATACGCACCGAACTTCTGCGCGAATTGGATGCCGTCGGCTTTCTCGCGCACGCTTCGCCAGTTCCGCCGGAAGAATTGGGAGCGCTGGTCCATCTGATCAATGACGGCAAGATAAGCGGCAAGCAAGGCAAAGAAGTTCTGCATGAGATGTTCAAATCAGGTAAGACTGCGAACGTTGTTATTGAAGAACGCGGCCTGGTGCAACTCAGCGACACCGGTGAAATCGACCGCATTATTGACGACGTGATCGCCGGCAACCCGGCGCAGCTTGAACAATATCGCGCGGGCAAGGAAGCGCTGTTTGGCTTCTTTGTAGGGCAGGTGATTAAGGCGTCGAAGGGCAAAGCGAATCCGAAGGTTGTGAACGAGCGATTGAAGGCGAAGCTCAGCGGTTGATCGTCGCTGCTTGGAGCATGGACTTTAGTCTGTGCTGTTCCGTCGGCACAACTAAAGTCTATGCCACTCAACTTCGATTTGTTACATGGATCTAAACAATAGAGTTGCAATCGTTACCGGTGGATCGAAAGGCATTGGCCGCGGCATCGCCGAGGCGTTGGTGCGCGAGGGTGTTAACGTCTTTATCAGCGCGCGCAAGCGCCCAGAAATTGAAGAGACTGTCGTGGAGCTGAACGCGCTTAAGGGCGGCTCAGCTAATGGGATCGTCGCCGACGTTTGCAATTATGCACAGGTTCAGGCGCTGTTCGAGCGGGCCGTTTCCGTCTTTGGTGGCGTTGACATTCTGATAAACAACGCCGGCATCGGTATCTTCGGACTGGTCGAAGAGATGGCAGTTGAAGATTTTCGCGCGGTGCTGGAGACGAATGTTTTCGGCGTCTTCCATTGTTCCCGGGAAGCGATTCCGCTGATGCGCGCGCGAGGCGGTGGCTACATCATAAACATTTCTTCATTGGCGGGAGTGAATGCCCATCCAAAGATGGCTGCCTACAATGCTTCAAAATTTGGCCTCAACGGATTCAGCGAAGCGCTGATGCAGGAAGTCAGGCATGACGGCATCAAGGTCAGTTACATCATGCCCGGCTCGGTGAACACAGAATTTGGCGGCGATTCACCTGATGAATCGAAGGCGTGGCAACTGACACCCACAGACATCGCCAAAGTTGTTATCGATTTGCTGCATCATGACGAGCGCAGTTTACCCAGCCGCGTTGAGATAAGACCGAGCCAGCCGCCCAAGAAATAGATGCGAGCCGTGGTGCAGCGCGTGACCCGCGCCAAAGTTACAATCGACGGCAAAACAGTCGGCGAGATCCAGAAAGGTCTCGTCGTTTTGTTAGGTGTCGCGCGCGATGATGCCGAGAACGACGCTGTTTATCTTGCGAACAGGATCGTCGCCCTGCGAATCTTTGACGATGAACAGGGCAAAATGAATCTTTCTTTGAAGGATTCCGGCGGCGCAGCCCTGGTTGTTTCCCAGTTCACGCTTTACGGCGATGTGAGGCGGGGGTTACGGCCCTCGTGGATCGACGCCGCGGCGCCGGAACTAGCCGAACCGTTGTATGACTTCTTTTGTTACGAAATGAAGAAAAACCTGGGTGAGGTTGCCACCGGCGGCTTTCGCCAGATGATGCAGGTGGAATTGGTTAACGATGGACCAGTCACGATCCTGCTGGATAGCCGGAAACTGTTTTAGCGCTTGTAAAGCAAACTGTTAGTTTGCGTTGGTTATTCAGCCTTCAAGTTGAGGGGCAAGGAACAACCGCAAACTAACAGTTTGCTTTACGCAGTCTAGATCGTATCTTCGTCGGCTTTCGAGCTTTCATTCAACTCATACCGATCACGGTCGCGTCGCTCTATCTTGTCAAGAAAATCAAGTTCTTCGTTATCCTCAAAATTCACGCCCACCGCGTTTGCATTCTCCTCAACGATCGATTGATCCGGCGTAGGATTGTCGCCTCCGACGGCCTCTGAGCCGCTCTCGTTCACATCCTCCCAGGAAGCATCCAGGTCGCCGCCCGCATCCTTCGGAGACGCTGCTGTGTTGTTGCGAAGCCGGTGTGCAAGTTGATCGGGATCCTTCGGAGCGCGCGCAATCTCCTGTTCCATAAATTGTTCAATCTCAGGATCAGGAATGAAATCCGGATTATTGCTTAAGTACTCAAACTCTTCCGTTGGTTTCTTGGCCATCTAAGCTCTCCTCACCTTGGATCATTAACAACTAACAATCGCCTCGCCTGCCGGGTCGGACTCAAACTTCTGGGTAGCAGCGAAATTGCCATATTCTCC
>JBDUCC010000200.1:0-5269 GCA_040003675.1 bacterium
GGGAGGGAGAAACGACGCTCGTTCAATAACTTGTTCAGCGTTTCATTTAGTTTGTCGCGGCACACGACAAGCTAAAGCTTAGCGGACATCAAACTGATCCGTCACCAGCCCTTCGATTTGTTGAACCATTGCCTTCACTGGAGTAAACTCAATCCCACTTGACCGTTTCGAAATTCGGGTGATCGCAAGCGAACACTTGACGCATTCATTTGCACCTCATCCTGACGCAGGCCAAGGGAACGAAACAGGATGCTTCGCCGCGAATTTTGAAGAGCAAGAGCGTGGAACGTTCGAGGTTCTGCACTCGTGGGAGAATCAGCGTATGCCAGACATCGAGATCACTTGCGCCGAATGCGGAAACGCTTTTCCATTTACGGAACGTGAACAGGAGTACTATCAGGAACGGAACCTGACTCATCCAAAACGCTGCAAGCCCTGTCGTGATGCGCGCCGTTCAAACTTTGGCGCCTCAAGAGGAGGTGGCGGGGAACGTGAAAGATTCGAGATTACCTGCGATCAATGTGGCAAGCAGGACACGGTTCCTTTCAAGCCTTCAAGTGGACGTCCAGTTCTTTGCGGCGAATGTTTCAGCGCTAATCGCGCCGCGCAAAAAACCTAACGTCAAGTTTCAATTGACCTAAGCCCTACTGCTGCTGTCAGGAAGTATTAACACTAGAAAGCGTTAACCATTAACGCTCGGCAGCAAAGAATTGCGCTTGATTACAACTATGACTTTTGAAGATATTCAACTAGAAGCGCGAGGCGCGGTTTCGCTGATTACTTTGAACCGCCCAGAGTCGTTGAATGCGTTGACAACCAAGGTGGGCGCGGAATTTCTGGCGGCGGTGGCGCAGGCACAGGCAGACGGGGCGCGCGCAATCGTGTTGACGGGTGCTGGTCGCGCGTTTTGCGCTGGCGGTGATTTGCGCGAGATGCGCAGCATGGCAGAAAGCGACGGTAACGTGGGGGCTTTCTTTGACGAGCCATTGCAACTTCTGAACGGATGCATATTGGCCATTCGTAAAGTGCCGGTTCCGTTTATTGCAGCTGTGAATGGGGCCGCGTCCGGCGGTGGTTGCAATCTCGCGTTGGCCTGCGATCTCGTCATCGCCGGCGAGAGCGCCCGCTTTAATCAGGCGTTCATCAAAATCGGGCTCATCCCGGACTGCGGCGGCAGTTTTATTCTGCCTCGACTGATCGGTTGGAAACGCGCGGCGGAACTGATGATGACCGGAGAAGTCGTGACCGCCCGTGAAGCACTCGACATGGGAATGATCAATGCGGTCGCACCGGATGCAGAACTAATGGCCCAGGCGCTGGCTATGGCCGAAAAGTTGGCCCAGGCGCCCACGGCGGCCATCGGTAGAATCAAGAAATTGCTGGAAGCGAGCGCGACGAACGATTATGCAACGCAACTGGATCTTGAAAGGAAACTACAAATTGAATCGGGACTAACGCAGGATTTCAAGGAAGGCGTCGGAGCATTTCTCGAGAAGCGAGCAGCAAAATTTGTCGGCGGTTAGAGGTTAAGCAGTTCGAATGATTGCCGGCCGCCGACTTTTAGGCGGCTTTTTTATTGTTCCAAGTTCCAAGTTCCAAGTTTCGAGTTGAACTCAGCATCGCTCGTAAACTCGGAACTCGGAACCCGAAACTCGAAACTAACCTATGGATTCACTAACTTACCTCCAGCTCCTGCGCAGCAATCGTTCGTTTAGACGATTGTGGTTTGGGCAGGTGATTTCCGAACTCGGCAATTGGTTCAACTTCATTGCCGGGCTGGGATTGGTGCGCGCGCTTTCCAATGGCGATCCGGAAGTCACAACCATCATGCTGTTGGCCAGATTAGTACCTTTCACTTTGTTTGCGCCGCTGGCCGGCGCATTCGTGGATCGCTGGTCGCGCCGCACGGTAATGATTGTTGGCGATTTAGCTCGCGTCGGAGTTGCGCTTGGATTTCTATTAGTCCATGGACCCGAGCAGTTTTGGATCGCCTATGTGTGCACGGCTCTGCTTTCTTTTTTTGGCGCTTTCTTCGAGGCGGCAAAGAATGCGGCCCTTCCCAATATTACCGGTGAGCGCGATCTGCTTGCCGGCAACGCGCTAATGTTCTCGTCGCGCTTTCTGCTTATGTCGTTCGGTGCGGCGTTGGGCGGCTTGACTGCGGCAAACGTCGGCTATCGCGCAGCTTTCATTGTGAACGCAATCTCGTTTGTTGCATCGGCGTTTTCGGTTTGGCTCATCCGGGATGATCAGACACGGCAAGCTGCGGTCGTCACGGCCGCCGACGGAACACAGTTGAAACGGCCCGCATTTTGGGTCGACATTCGTGAAGGCTGGTCATACATCGTGAGCCATGGTCCGGTCGCCGCCATCATTTTTACTAACGTGTTGTGGGCCACCGGCGGCGGCGCGATTAATCTGATTTCGGATCGACTAGGCGGCATTGTGTTTGCGGGTGGACGCGGTATCAGTGGCGATTCGGCTGTCGCCGCGCTCTACTTTGCGGCCGGGCTCGGCCTGTTTATCGGGATGATGATTGCTCGTCGCGCCGGAATCTACTTCGAAGTACGCGGCAAGATCACCGGATTCATTGGCTGGAGTTTGTTGGCGCAGGGCGTGATCTTTGCGCTGATGGGAGTGATGCCCAACTTGTGGCTTGCGTGCGTTCTACTCTTCTTCGGCCGAATTCTGTTAGGCGCCGAGTTTGCGGTGCAGGAAACAGTGTTGATGCGCCTGGTGCCGGACAAATTGCGCGGCCGGGTCTCAACTACAGACCGCGCCACGGAAATATTGATTTGGAGTTTCTCCACCTCGATTGCGGGCTGGTCATTGCGCGGCATTACCCCACGAACGTTGACGGTGATTGCAGGATTGTTGTCAGCAACGTCAGGTGCGTTTTGGCTGGTATTGTTTGCTTCGGGCCGTGTCAGGCTGCCGAAACGTTGGCGGGCGGGCGAAGGCGCGGTAAAAACTGAAACGCTGCCGGTAGCGGAGGATCTATAAGATCTTCAACTACGGCAGCGTCAAAAAGGAACCGGTTTTGTTTACGCTTCCGGTCGCGAATGAATCAGTCGCCGAATCCTATCTGCGAATAGCACGTCAATCTTGCGCGGCTCGATCAAAGCGGTAACTTCGCCTGAGCCCCAGATTGGATGTTTCATCGTCTGACCGGCGCGATAGGTGCGAGTCCAATCGTATGGGTCAGTGCTCTCGGCTTTGGTGCGGCCTTTTGCCAGCTTCGCCGAGTTTGAAAACGAACTCTTCGTGCTGCACTTCGGACAAGTAACGCGCGATATCAAACCTCGTTTGGTGACTGATGCGACAACGTGTCCGCGCTCTTCGTTACACACTTCGCACAACTTTTCGACTCTGTCACCAACTGCATAAGTCTGCTTTTCCAGCTTTTCCTTTTCCATGAACGCCTCTCAATTAGTAAATGGTGAATAGTGAATAGTGAATATTGATGTGTTGGATCCACATGCTGTGAATGGCGATTGGTACTAGCGATTTGTTTTAACCATTCACTATTTACCATTTACCATCCACTATGATTTTTCTACCACCGCGGCTCGCGACTACCGCCGCCACCGCCGCCACCGCCACCGCCGCCACCACCGTAGCCGCCACGTCCGCCGCCGCCCCCGCGATTGCCGCCAAAGCCGCCACGTCCGCCGCCGCCGCCGCCGCGCCCGCCGCGATCTTCACGCGGCCGCGCTTCGTTGACGGTCAGGTTGCGACCATTAAAGTCGGTGCCGTTGAACTGCTCAATTGCTTTCTGACCCTCTTCATTTGAAGCCATCTCGACGAAGCCAAAGCCACGCGAACGGCCCGTGTCGCGGTCCTCAACCACCGATGCCGACTCGACTGTACCTGCCTGGGCGAATAGCTGTTGCAGGTCTTCGCTCGATGTTTGGAACGAGAGGTTCCCAACGTAAAGTTTCATAGCCATAAAAGTGAGTTTCCTCGCTCTCGTGGAGCCTTAAGAGAAGCTTCGAATCAAAGGTGGCTTCGGAGTAACGGTCTGCAGCGAAGGCTTGCGTTCGGGCGCTCAGATGAGCAGCTTCTTCAGATTTTCACTACCAACTCCCGTACGATCCAAGACGCCGAACCCAAAAAGTGCGGCGCACAATCACCGTTGATGCATGAGAGTAGGCGAAACACCTCAATAATGCCTTATCCCTTTCATGCTTGCAAGTTGACGACGGTTTTGTTGGCCCAACGGGCTACTAAGTGATGAGATTTTGTGAGGATGATTACACAACTATTACAGTCGCTTGCAGTTACATAACTATTACAACCGCCGCTCGATCAGACTGTTAGGATAATTGCGTCTAAGTAAGTGAGATTAGTCGGACTACTTTTTCAGGAGATTTGATGGACAGTAACAACGGCATAACAAAGAAACGCGGCGCTATTCAATGGAACACAACCGTCTTCATGATCATTTTTCATACCTGCGCGTTCATATCGCTTTTCATGATCAGCTGGAAAGTCTGGCCGCTCACGATTCTGCTTTGGTGGGTTTCGGGAAGTCTGGGCGTCGGCATGGGCTTTCATCGACTGCTGACGCATCGTGGTTATAAGACCCCGAAAGCAGTCGAATATTTTCTGACGTTTTGCGGCTTGCTGGCGCTGGAGGGTGGCGCGATCAATTGGGTCGTCACGCATCGCATTCATCATTCAAACACCGACATGAGCGGCGATCCGCATTCACCGCGTGACGGTGGCTGGTGGGCGCATATGGGCTGGATTCTGCGCGGCACTGCGCAACAGCATGACGATGAGACCATGCAGCGTTACGCGCCGGACTTAATGAAAGATCCAGTGCACGTATGGATGAATCGCCTGTACTTCGTTCCCTTAATTCTTAGTGGCATTGCTTTGTTGGCAATTGGCGGTTGGTCGATGATGTTCGTGGGTGTATTTCTTCGGGTCACGGTCGGACTGCATTTCACCTGGCTGGTGAATTCGGCTACCCACATGTGGGGCAAACGCCGCTTTGCCACGCGCGACGATTCAACCAATAGCTGGTGGGTGGCGTTACTGACGTTTGGTGAAGGCTGGCACAATAACCACCACGCCTATCCTCGTGCTGCGAAGCACGGATTGCGATGGTATGAAATTGATTTCAACTGGTACGGCATCAAGATACTGCAGATGTTCGGTCTCGCCCGTAGTATCAGGTTGATCACAGAACAGCAGATTGCGATGGCCGCCGCACATCGCAAAGTTCCCGAACTGCAGAAGGCTGCGTAGCGACAGAAGGCAG